>NZ_JRKB01000120.1:0-18890 GCF_000800945.1 Plesiomonas sp. ZOR0011 | reverse complement strand
AAGTGAAACGCCGTAGCGCCGATGGTAGTGTGGGGTCTCCCCATGCGAGAGTAGGGAACTGCCAGGCATCAAATAAATGAAGAGCCCATCCTAACGGATGGGCTTTTTGCGTTTGGTGTTATCCATATTTCGTTTATTATCTCTCGGATAGTTTTGGATTTTGTTAGGTGTGCTCGTATGCCTAAGCGAGTTCTCTTTTCTTCTCTGCTCGTGAGCGTTGCTTCAGCGAACTATCTCTTGCACATATAAACGCTGTATTTAGCTCTTTTCCCGACTCGATCAGGTAAACTCGCGCTTGTTAGCACGACAGTATCCTATCAATCACGATCGTTATTATCTGAGTAGATAAGCTGTTAGGTTTACATCGCAATAAAAAAACCAGCTCGAAAGCTGGTCTTTGGGATCTCTTAATTGATATTACTCGCGAATTAAAAGCCCGAGGTGTCTTTAAACAAACCGACTTTCAGATCTGTCGCGGTATAAATGACGCGGCCATCGACTTCAACTTCACCATCCGCCATACCCATAATCAACTTACGATTAATCAGGCGCTTGATATGGATGCGATAAACCACTTTCTTGGCTGTAGGTAGGATCTGACCGGTGAATTTCACTTCACCTACACCTAATGCGCGGCCTTTGCCTTCACCACCAGTCCAGCCTAAGAAGAAGCCAACCAGCTGCCACATGGCATCCAGTCCTAAGCAGCCTGGCATTACTGGATCGCCAGGGAAGTGGCACGCAAAGAACCAAAGATCTGGATTGATATCCAGTTCGGCTTCGATATAGCCTTTGCCAAAGTTACCTTCGGTTTCAGACATTTTGACGATGCGATCCATCATCAGCATATTAGGTGCTGGTAATTGTGGACCGGTTTCACCGAATAACTCACCGCGGCTGGAGGCCAGCAGATCTTCCTTGGAATATGAAAAACGTTTCATCAACATAGCGTACAACGTCTGGTAGTGAATTCTGCCACTAACTTAGCGAACACTTGTACGCTGAACAACTCCGATCAGCTGTGGTTGAACCAGTTAGTCCACCGCAACCACCATGGAGTCGTTTGCTGTTCGGTCTGATTAAGCTGTTCAATTCTTTGCTCAATCAATCCTAACAGGGACGGTTGTTTCTCATCATCACTGTCAAATGGCAGACCCGTTAATAGCGATAGCGCCTCTGAGGCATGCTCAACAGCATAAACGTGGAAGGTTCCATCTTTTACTGCTTCAACTACATCGTCAGACAAACACAGATGACGAAGATTGCTGGCGGGTAAAATGATGCCTTGTTCGCCAGTTAATCCGCGGTTTTCACATACGGCAAAGAAGCCTTCAATTTTTTCATTGATGCCACCCACCGGTTGGACACGGCCAAATTGGTCGACGGCACCCGTGATGGCGATCGATTGCGAGACCGGCTGTAATGACAGAGCGCTAACTAAGGCACATAATTCAGCCAGAGACGCGCTATCACCGTCTACCTCACCGTAGGACTGCTCAAAAACTAGCGAGGCAGAGAAAGGCAGCTGTTGCTCCAAGGCTAGCTCTGATGCCAAGTAGGCTTGCATGATCATCATGCCTTTGGCGTGAATATTACCGCCGAGCTCAACTTTACGCTCCACGTCAGCAATGTCACCATCACCCAGATGCACAACACAACTGATGCGAGAAGGCTCGCCAAAAGCAAAAGGATGACCCGGATATTCGAGGACTGATAAGCCATTAACTTGGCCAATCTGAGCGCCTTCGGTGTCAATAAAGACCTGTCCGCGGTGAATATCATCCATTGCTCTTTCTGGTAAATATCCAGCGCGGTCACGACGAGCATGAATCGCATTTGATAATGCCTCTGCGCTGATCGGCTCATCATCAGATTCAAGGCTGGCTTCGGCCAGCAGCGCCTCGAGCCAGAGCGGGCACAGTGGCAAGCGTTGTTGGTCGTTCGTTTCTCTCGCGCCAGCATGTAACAAAATTGGCCATGCGTCTTGCTTTAATGATGGAAGTTCCAGTTCATTGGCAAGGCTGTTGACATAACCTAGCCAAGCAGAGAGTGTTTCATCTGAGTCGATTTCCAGATCATCTTCAATTTCCGTGTACATTGAAAGAGTATCCAGATCCGGCTCAAGCTCGCCGAATTCAGCCATGCTGAAACGATCGCCGACTAAAATGAGGCGCAGATCAAGTGGCATGGAAGGAATAGGTAGCGGTAATGGTTTGCTGTCGTTTGCATTACACCACTGGAATTGTTTACTCAGCAGGGTTTTTCGCAGTTGTAACCAGATTTCGGGCTGAATGAGCAGTGTGCGAAGAGGAAGAACTAAATAACCACCATTGGCTTTATGGATAAGTCCTGGCTCCATAATAATCTGGTTATTGAACTCTTTAACGCTACCGAATAACTGCTCCCATGAGACCCATTCAGCATAGGCACAGACCGTATTTGCGGCGAAATTATCGGCATCGGATGTCGCAGATGCACCATCAACGCGTAACGTATGGCTATCAAACTGATAATGAAAGCCGATTGTGTCTTCTAGAGGCGGTACACGCTCACGTATCGCTTCGGCGAGCAGAGAAAGGTAGCGTTGGTTCTCTTTGCCTTTCACTAGCAGGAACGATGGATTAGCGCGAAGACGACAAAAACGATCCAGACTGTCGGCAAGTCTTGGCTGAATATCGAGGAATGAGTAAGGTGGTTGTTCATCCGCGCTGGAAAATAGCGGCATGTACTGTTCAGTATTCGGCAAAAGTTGCTGCCATTCGAGTTCTTGTTTAGTCAAGTTCGTACACTGCATAATGAATTGAGAGTGAGATTATAACAAATTTACCCTATGATACGGCGCTTGTATGTAAGCGCACTGTGTCTGCATTTGCTATCATGATTTTCGTTTAGAATATACCGCCCGCTGAGATTTTAACAATGAAATATCAACAACTTGACAATTTAGAAAGTGGTTGGAAATGGAAATACTTGGTCAAAAAAGCGCAGGCAGGTGAAAATATCACGCACTATACAGAAAGCAGTGCAGTGGAAGATGCCGTTTTGCGTTTACAAGAGTGTGCGAATAATCCAGAGGCAATCTCTGCATGGATTGTAGCCAATCTAAATCCGGCGCTCGATATCAAACTTAAGCAAGTAGTTAGAGCGACTCGTAAGCGCTATTTCGATGCTGAAAAAACGGCAACGAGAAAAAAATCAATCGATTTGGAATATGCGGTGTGGAAGAAACTTTCAGAGCGAGCAAATGAACTTGGAATGACATTGTCAGCGACCATTACGCATCTTTTGGACGAGTCGAGCACGAAAAAACGTTATCAGAGTCAAGTTGACGAAGTAAGAAAAGATTTGGTTGAGCTACTCAAAAAATAAACCCCGCAATGCGGGGTTTATTTTATTCAGAGTTCAAGTATTACTGCTGAGCTTCAACAACTTGCTCTTTAACACCTTGAACTTCGATTTCTACACGGCGGTCTGGAGCCAGGCAAGAAATCAGAGCGTTACGGTTCTTGATACCGTCACACTTGTTACCAGTTACTGGATCAGCTTTACCGCGACCTTCTACAGTCAGCATGTTAGCTGGAGCACCCAGGCTTTCCAGGTAGCTAGCAACAGATTGAGCACGCTCTTGAGACAGCTTCATGTTGAAAGCATCGGAACCGATACGGTCAGTGTAACCGATGATAACAGCTGTCTTGTCTTTCAGACCCATGTTCTGGATTTCAGCGTACATCTTCTGCAGAGCTTGCTGACCTTCTGGCTTCAGAGTTGCTTTACCGAAGTTGAACAGAACGTCAGAAGTAAGAGTGAAACGCTTGGTTTCGATTTCTGGAGCTGGAGCTGGAACTGGAGCAGGGGCTGCTTCTACAGTTTGACCGAAACGGTAAGATACACCGAAGGTCAGCAGGCCGTTGTCAGCAGAGGCGCCAACTTGGTTGCTGTTACCCAGTTTGTTGGTGTATTGGTATTCCAGACGGCCAGCCCAGTTGTCGTTGAATGCGTATTCTGCACCAACAGCAGCTAGGGCACGAACGCCAGTTTCGTGACGGTTGAACTGTTCTTGGGCGCTGCCCTTCATATCAGCACGGTAACCCATAGCACCCAAACGGGTGTACAGATCCAGATCTTGCATTACTGGGTAACTGAACTTACCGCTCAGTTGAATACCCTGAGTGCGCATATCACCGTTGTTAGTCTTCAGCTTATTTAGGTAGTCATAACCCATTTCAACTGCAAACCATGGGTTTACTTGGTAACCACCAAATACACCACCGCCCAGAGAGTTTTTGCTGAAGTGGGTAGCGTCGTCGAACTTGTTTTTAAAGTTCCCACTTGAGTCGGTACTGAAGTAGTTGGACCAACCCAGCTTAGCACCAGTGTACCAAGTACCTTCTTGTGGAGCTGCTTGAGTAGAAGCAGCGAATGCCATACCGGCCAGAGCCAGAGCGATTGCAGTTTTTTTCATCTTGCGCCTCGTTATCATCAATGAAAGGCATAAATTTTGCGCGAAAAACTCACAGGTCTTTCGTCATTCTTGAATGAACATTCCTTTGTTAGCAAGTATTAAAATACCTGCCCAAATGTTCCATTCTTAGTAATAAGTCTACCGAGAGTTTTAAAAGATACAAGACTAACGTGATTAAGTTCGCAAACAGTTACACATGTAAACGAACGGGTAAAGAAAATGAATAACATATCGTGTTGATTTTTAATCACAAAAACATTTAGTTATTGTTTTTTAATATAAATAAATAGACTAGATTTGTGTCCCTGTACAAAAAAAGATCGATAAACCTATCTAAAATTGCTTAATTGGTTGCATAATTATTTTGTTTTTTGTCACAAAAAAAGAGTTTTTTCGGTATCTGTGCAGGTTATTAACGTGAAAATGAAATATCTCATGTGGATAAAAAATAGGCGAATGAGATTTCTGATGTATATAATTGCGTCAATAATGTGACGGCTGGTGTTGCTTAATGTGTCAAAAATCGCGAAGATAGCCTCGATTTCATAGTGACGAGATCCGCTTCTGAAACTTATTGCGATTTTACAAATTATTGCGTGTTACAAATTAAAGGGAGAGCTTGTTATCACTCTTGTTTAAGAGCTCGAAGCAAGCAGTTATGGAGGGGAGCCATGAACACTGTAGATAAGAATCTGATCAAGAAAGCGTGTGAAGTATTCTCTGGTTGTTTTGGTGAAGTTAAATCACGCTCTATGTTTGGCGGCTTCGGCTTATATCAAGGGGATGTGATGTTTGCCGTGGTTTCAGAGGATCATCTTTATCTGCGTGCATGTACGGGGTTGGAAGCCCGCTTTATTGCACGAGGAATGACGCCTTTTGTTTATACCAAACGCGGTCGTCCAGTTATGTTGCGTTATTACAAAGTCGAACAAGCAACATGGGATAACGTAGAGCAATTGATCGCAATGGCAACACATGCTTTGAATGGTGCAAGAGCAGATAAAGAAGAAAAACGCGGTGGTTTAGCAAAGCGGTTAAAAGACCTGCCAAATATGGGGCTATCAACTGAGCGCTTACTTAGAAAAGCAGGCATTAGTACAATCAGTGAATTGCAAGCCTTGGGGGCAGTTGCTGCTTATATTCAAGTTAAATCTCAGTGCAGTGACGTGACAGAAAAATTGTTGTGGGCCTTGGCTGGTGCATTGGAAGGATGTCATGCTGCAGCGTTACCTCCGTTAGTGAAAGAACAACTGGCCAACACACTACGTGAAAATTACGGCTTCACTGTAGTTACTCGCTGAAATCAGATATTTACCATAACAGCTTCATTATAAAGGTTTTAATGCATAAAACCTTATCTTGTTAGTCTGGGAGTTAAAAAAAGAGAGCAGTGCTTAGGCATTGTTCTCTTTTTTGTTGCGTATCGATAACGTATCCCAATCAAATTAAGTTACAGCTGTATCATCATTTTCAGCGTGAATATAATTTACATCATTGAAATTGATAGGTTTTATCTCATTGTGTTCGAGGCTGATGAAGTTGCTTCTACCGATTGTCCTCATTGACTTTATGTTACCTTTTGGTGTAAAAAATATGTGAATAATGTTTTTAATCATGATGGGATGTTGGAGTGATTAAAAACTACATATCTATTCACCGGTATTACCCGTGAATACTCTCCTATCTGAATGCTATTGAGGGTAAGAGGATGACATCGGAAGTCCTTGCTCATCATTGGTCTTTTGCAATCTTCGTACTGGCGATTATTGCTCTGTGCTTATTTATGGTTGGAACTGCCTCATTGCTGGGGGGGAAGGCATGGGGTCGTTCTAAGAATCAGCCGTTTGAATCCGGAGTCGATTCTGTTGGTAGTGCTCGCCTGCGTTTCTCAGCCAAATTCTATTTGGTGGCCATGATTTTCGTGATCTTTGATGTCGAGGCCTTATACCTGTTTGCCTGGTCTGTTTCCGTCAGGGAGAGCGGTTGGTTGGGATTAATTGAGGCATCCGTCTTTATTGTCGTGCTGCTCATAGGTTTGCTTTACCTGTGGCGTATTGGGGCACTGGATTGGACCCCAGAAAAGTCAAAGCGCGGTGTAAGTCAGAGCGCTTCACATAAGCAGTAATTACAAGGATTGTTGTATGAAGTACACATTAACCCGCATAGATCCGGATGCTTTACCTGCCCGCTATCCGATGGAGAAAAAAGAAACAGTCGAAGATCCGCTATCGGAGCAGATTAACCGCAGTGTTTTTATGGGCAAGCTGGAGGATGTTTTGCATTCAACGGTGAATTGGGGACGTAAGAACTCCTTATGGCCATACAACTTCGGCTTGTCATGCTGTTATGTGGAAATGACTACGGCGTTTACTTCTCCGCATGATGTGGCTCGTTTTGGCGCCGAAGTCATCAGGGCATCTCCGCGTCAAGCTGATTTCATGGTCGTGGCGGGAACCTGTTTTATTAAAATGGCCCCAGTTATTCAACGCCTGTATGAGCAAATGCTTGAGCCGAAGTGGGTGATATCCATGGGGGCATGTGCTAATTCCGGTGGCATGTATGACATCTACTCGGTAGTGCAAGGTGTCGATAAGTTTTTGCCGGTGGATGTGTATATCCCTGGTTGCCCTCCGCGTCCGGAAGCGTTTTTACAAGCCTTGATGTTATTACAAGAATCGATTGGCAAGGAAAGACGCCCGTTGTCATGGGTTGTTGGTGACCAAGGTATTTACCGAGCACAAATGACACCGGAAAAAGATCTTAAGCGCGAAGAACGAATTCAGATAAAAAATCTGCGCACACCTGATGAAGTATAACGAGCAGGAGTTGCTCTGAAATGACCATGGAATTGCACTCTCAAATACAGCCACAGGTCGATGGCTGGCCGGCTCAAAATCATCAGGATAATCCGGTGATCGGTGAGCTTATTTCTCGTTTCGGCCGTGAGATGTTCACGCTACAAGCGAGCAAAACAGGTATGCCGGTTATTTGGTTGCCTAAATCGGCGTTAGTGGATGTTATTTCCTTTTTAAAAAAAATCCCCAAGCCTTATAACATGCTGTATGACTTGCATGCTGTCGATGAGCGGTTACGCACACATCGTGAACAGCTGGTCGCGCAGGATTTTACGGTTTTCTATCATTTATTGTCTGTTGAGCGAAACAGTGATGTTTTACTCAAAGTGGCATTGTCGGAAAAAAGTCTCACTCTCCCAAGTATCACTTCAATTTTCAGTAACGCTAATTGGTATGAGCGTGAGGTTTGGGATTTATTTGGTATCACTTTTACCGGCCATCCTCATCTGACTCGCATCATGATGCCAAAGTCTTGGCAAGGTCATCCTCTGCGCAAAGATTTCCCTGCGCGAGCAACCGAATTCGACCCGTTTGCATTGGATGTGGCTAAACAAGATTTAGAACAAGAGGCGTTGCGTTTTAAACCCGAAGACTGGGGGATGCGCAAAGGCACCGATAACGAAGACTTCATGTTCTTGAACCTTGGCCCTAACCATCCATCGGCACACGGAGCATTTCGCATCGTTTTACAGCTCGATGGTGAAGAAATAGTCGATTGTGTCCCCGATATTGGCTACCACCACCGCGGTGCGGAGAAAATGGCCGAGCGTCAGTCTTGGCATAGTTATATTCCGTATACCGATCGCGTCGAATACTTAGGCGGGGTGATGAATAACCTGCCTTATGTATTGGCGGTTGAAAAATTGGCTGGGATCCAAGTCCCTGCCAAAGTAGAAGTGATCCGGGTGATGCTTGCCGAGCTGTTTCGAATCAACAGTCATCTACTGTTCCTCGGCACCTATATTCAGGATGTCGGCGCGATGACGCCGGTGTTCTATGCATTTTCCGACCGTCAGCGCATTTACAACATCATTGAAGCGATCACGGGAGCGCGCATGCATCCGGCGTGGTTTCGCATTGGTGGCGTTGCACATGATTTACCACAAGGCTGGCAGCGTCTGGTGCGCGAGTTTTTGGACTGGTTACCAAAACGCTTAGAAAGTTATGTCACTGCAGCGCTGCGTAATAGCATTTTGCGCGGACGTACCATTGGGGTGGCGGCTTACAACACCCAGCAAGCGTTGGAGTGGGGGGTGACGGGCGCAGGCTTACGGGCCACGGGGTTAGGATTAGATATCCGCAAGTGGCGGCCTTATTCCGGTTATCAGAACTTTGATTTTGAGGTGCCAACCGGTAGCAATGGTGATGCTTACGATAGGGCATTAGTGCGAGTCGAGGAGATCCGCCAGAGCCTGCGTATTGTGGAGCAATGTTTGAACAATATGCCGGAGGGTCCGTATAAAGCCGATCATCCACTGACCACGCCACCGCCAAAAGAGCGCGCATTGCAGCATATCGAAACGCTTATCAACCACTTCTTGCAAGTCTCGTGGGGGCCGATTATGCCTGCTAATGAGTCGTTTCAGATGATTGAGGCGACCAAGGGCGCTAACAGCTATTACTTAACTAGCGATGGCAGCACCATGAGCTACCGTACCCGCATTCGTACTCCAAGCTTTGCGCATTTGCAGCAAATTCCGAGTGTGATCCGTGGCAGCCTAGTATCAGATCTGATTGTTTATCTGGGCAGTATTGATTTTGTTATGTCTGATGTGGATCGGTGATTATGGACAATCAAGCAGAAAATTCACCACAACAGTTTGTCTTGCCGGCGGCGCTAAAAGCCGAGATCCAGCATGAGATGTCGCATTATGAAGATCCACGCGCGGCATCTATTGAAGCGCTGAAATTAGTGCAAAAACATTTTGGTTGGGTTTGTGACGAGGCCATTGAAGCTATTGCTGAAGTGTTGTCTATCCCCGCGAGCGATGTTGAAGGTGTGGCGACCTTTTATAGTCAAATTTTCCGCCGTCCAGTAGGGCGTCATGTAATTCGCTATTGTGACAGTGTGGTGTGCTATATCACCGGTTATCAAGCGATACAGAAAAAATTAGAGACTCGTTTAGGCATCAAACCAGGGCAAACCACATCAGATCAGCGTTTTACGCTTTTGCCAGTGTGTTGTTTAGGTAACTGCGATAAAAGTCCGACACTCATGATTGATGACGATACGCACAGCCATGTCTCGCCTGAAAGTGTTGATTTGTTGCTGGAGAAATATGAATGAGTATTTTGAGCGCAGATTCGCATCCTTTAACTTGGCGTATTCGCCCCGATTTACAGCCGGTTTGGATTGATGAGTATCGTAAGAAAGATGGCTATGCAGCTGTCGAGAAAACGCTGACCAGCATGTCAGCCTCAGATGTTATTACAGTGGTGAAAAACTCCGGTTTGCGTGGCCGTGGTGGCGCAGGTTTTTCTACCGGCATCAAATGGGGCTTGATGCCCACAGACAGCAAGTTTGATCGCAAATATCTTTTATGTAACGCCGATGAGATGGAGCCGGGGACTTATAAAGACCGTTTGCTGATGGAGCAGCTACCGCATCAGCTCGTTGAGGGTATGATCTTATCGGCCTATGCGTTAGGGGCCTATCGAGGCTATATCTTCTTGCGTGGCGAGTATGTTGAGGCTGCCGAGCGTCTGCGCCGTGCGATCAAGGAAGCCAAAGCGGCAGGGTATCTTGGCAACAATATTTTAGGCTCCGGATTTAATTTTGAGCTGTTTGTGCACACTGGCGCTGGGCGTTATATCTGTGGTGAAGAGACCGCGCTGATTAACTCATTGGAAGGTCGGCGTGCCAATCCTAGAGCAAAACCGCCATTTCCCGCGATTGCTGGGGCGTGGGGTAAACCGACCTGTGTAAATAACGTCGAGACGCTCAACAATATCCCTTACATTCTGCATTTTGGCAGTGATTGGTATAAAGGCTTGTCTGCAGGGAAAAGCAGTGATGCAGGCACCAAATTAATGGGGTTCTCTGGCCGCGTTCGCCGCCCTGGCGTATGGGAAGTACCGTTTGGCACCACCGCGCGTGAGCTATTGGAAGAGTATGCCGGTGGCATGTTAGAGGGCTATTGCTTTAAAGCGTGGCAACCAGGTGGTGCGGGTACAGACTTCTTAATGGAGGAGCACCTTGATTTGCCGATGGATTTTGACTCTATCGCCAAAGCCGGAAGCCGTTTAGGAACCGGGCTGGCGATGGCGGTGGATGACAGCATTAACATGGTTGGTTTGGTGCGCAATCTGGAAGAGTTTTTTGCGCGCGAATCTTGTGGTTGGTGCACGCCATGCCGCGATGGATTGCCATGGAGTGTGAAGATCTTGCGTGCGTTGGAGCAAGGCCAAGGTCAGCTCGGTGATATCGAAGTTCTGGAGCAGCTGTGCAACTTTTTAGGCCCAGGCAAAACGTTTTGCGCACATGCGCCGGGAGCTGTAGAGCCATTACAAAGCGCACTTAAATATTTCCGGTCTGAATTTGAAGCTGGGATCAGCCGTGATATTCACGGGGCGCTGCGTCAGGTGGCGGGGATACAACCGAATTTACTCAAGCAAACTTGGTAAGCCGTATGCCGGAAAGCAGGTCAGTCGTGCGAGGTTAGCAACACCTGCTGTATTAACCACCAGCTCAGTTCGTGTGGGCATAAAATAAGATTGTTAGGTATGGCGACGATTCACATTGATGGAAAGGATTTCGAGGTCAATGGTGCAGATAATCTCCTGCAGGCGTGCCTCTCATTAGGACTCGATGTCCCGTATTTTTGTTGGCATCCGGCACTGGGAAGTGTGGGCGCTTGTCGGCAATGTGCGGTGAAGCAATATCAGAATGCCGATGACAAACGCGGCCGCTTGGTGAT
This sequence comes from Plesiomonas sp. ZOR0011, assembly GCF_000800945.1. Taxonomy (NCBI): domain Bacteria; kingdom Pseudomonadati; phylum Pseudomonadota; class Gammaproteobacteria; order Enterobacterales; family Enterobacteriaceae; genus Plesiomonas; species Plesiomonas sp. ZOR0011. Next base: position 7,656 of record NZ_JRKB01000120.1, on the reverse strand, counting down.
GTCTTGTATGACACCGGCGACAGATGGTACTTACATCTCGATTGAAGATGAAGAGGCCAAAGCGTTTCGTAAAAGTGTCGTTGAATGGCTGATGCTCAACCATCCCCATGATTGTCCAGTCTGTGAGGAGGGCGGAGCTTGCCATCTGCAGGATATGACGGTGATGACTGGCCACAATACCCGCCGTTATCGCTTTACTAAGCGCACGCATAAGAATCAGGATTTAGGCCCGTTTATTGCTCATGAGATGAACCGGTGTATCGCCTGTTATCGCTGCGTTCGTTATTACAAAGATTATGCGGATGGCACTGATCTGGGTGTTTATGGTGCGCACGATAATGTCTATTTTGGGCGAGTTGAAGACGGCGCGTTGGAAAGTGAGTTCTCCGGCAACTTAATCGAAATTTGTCCTACCGGTGTATTTACCGATCAAACCCACTCTCAGCGTTATAACCGTAAATGGGATATGCAGTTTGCTCCGAGCATCTGCCAGCATTGCAGTGTCGGTTGCAATATTAGTCCGGGTGAGCGCTATGGCGAATTGCGCCGTATTGAGAACCGCTATAACGGTGCGGTGAACCACTACTTCTTATGCGATCGTGGCCGTTTTGGTTACGGTTTCGTTAATGCCAAAGATCGTCCGGTACAAGCGCAGCTGAATACCGGTGAAGGCTTTGTCACACTAAGCCAAGAGCATGCCTTGAATTTGGCCGCCGATACGCTGCGCCATGCCAAACAGGTTATCGGTATTGGCTCTGCCCGGGCCAGCGTGGAAAGCAATTTCGCATTGCGCTCACTGGTCGGGGAAAATAATTTTTATGCTGCGGTTGATGAGGCTGAGTGGCAACGCCAGCAGTTAATTTTGGATATCCTGAACACAGCCAATATTGAACTGCCTTCATTGCGTGATATTGAAGAGTACGATGCGATTTTGGTGTTAGGCGAAGACATTACCCAAACAGCCCCTCGTATTGCTTTAGCGGTGCGCCAAGCAGCGAAAGGCAAAGCACGCGAGATGGCGGCCGCGTTACGAGTCGATAGCTGGCAAACTGCCGCGATTCAAAATATTGGGCAACATGCCCGTCATCCAGTAATGATCACCGCGTTGGCTCCGACGCGTCTCGATGATATTGCGTCAGTGACGTGGTTTGCTCATCCTGAGCAGCAAGCGGAGTTAGCGTTTAACATTGCTGATTGTATTCAGGGCGAAGGGCATGAGTCGGTCGGTAGTGAGTCTACTAGTGATGTCGCCCAGCAAATAGCGTCTTACTTATTACAAGCGAAAAAGCCACTGATTATTTCTGGCTCCTCGGCCGGCTCAGAGGCGTTGCTAAAAGCGGCAGCTAATATCGCTTTGGCATTAAAGGCCCGTCAGTCAGCGGTAGGCTTGAGCCTGGTGGTCCCCGATGTAAATAGTTTAGGTCTGGTGATGTTGGGCGCGCAGCCGCTGCAACCGGCTTTAGCGCGTTTAGCACAAGTCGATGTTGCGATCGTGATGGAGGCGGACTTATACCGACATGCCTCGGCGGCCAGTGTGAGTCATGCGCTGTCGTCAGTACCTCACCTGATTGTGCTTGATCATCAGCACACCGCGACGATGGATAAAGCGACTCTACTGCTGCCAGCAGCCAGTTTTGCAGAAGCCGATGGGACAGTGATCAACCATGAAGGGCGAGCGCAGCGTTTTTATCAGGTCTACGCGCCATCTTACTATGCGGAAAATAACCATGTCGCAGAAAGCTGGCAGTGGTTAACCGCATTGCAAAGTCATACGGCGACTCGGCAATCGGAGTGGACGCATTTTGATGTGGTGTCCAAGCAATGTGCGCAGACGATCCCTGCGTTGGCAAATTTGACCGCCGTTGCACCGAAGGCTGATTTTCGTATTCGCAGTTTAAAACTGGCGCGCTCTCCGCACCGTTACAGCGGTCGTACCGCGTTGCGTGCCAATATCAGTGTGCACGAGCCGCGTGTGCCACAGGATGTTGACACCCCATTTGCATTTTCAATGGAAGGATACTCAGGCTCGAAAGAGCTGTATCCCGATATTCCGTTTGTCTGGTCGCCTGGTTGGAACTCACCGCAAGCTTGGAATAAGTACCAAGATAAAGTGGGGGGGCGGTTAAAAGCCGGTGATCCTGGCCTGCGTCTGATCACACCACAAGTGCATGAGCCTGCTCACTTGCATCCGTATCCTCACCAAAAGACCGAGGTGGTTGCGGAAGGCCAGGGTTATCAAGTGGTGGGTCAATACCACATTTTTGGTAGTGAAGAGCTGTCACAGCGTGCGGGGGTGATCCAGTCGCGTACTCCGATGGCCACGATTGGGCTCAGTGAGGCGGATGCACAAAAACTGGCGGTGAATGAAGGAACGCTGCTCAGCTTTAGTTGGGATAAGAATTACTTCCGTTTGCCAGTGCGTATCGATAAGCACTTGATGGCGGGGGTGGTTGCTTTGCCGGTTGGTTTTGCTGGGATCCCGCTGGGCTTGTTGGGGCAGGTGATCACAGATATGCAGGAGGCGGTGTTATGAGCGCATTGTCGCCAACTACGTGGTTAATCCTCACTGACGTAGCCAAAGCCATCGTGATCTTGTTGGTGGTGGTCAGCTGTGGTGCCTTTATGAGTTATGTCGAACGGCGGCTGTTAGGACTGTGGCAAGACCGTTATGGCCCGAACCGTGTTGGGCCGTTTGGCATCCTGCAGCTGGCCGCTGACATGATTAAGATGTTTTTCAAAGAAGACTGGATCCCGCCATTTGCCGACAAATTGATTTTCATGTTGGCGCCACTGATAGCGATGGGCGCGTTTTTGCTGACCTTCGCCATTATTCCGATTACCCCGACTTGGGGTGTCGCGGATCTGAATATCGGTGTTCTGTTTTTCTTTGCCATGGCTGGGCTCGCTGTTTATGCGGTGCTCTTTGCGGGCTGGTCGAGCAATAACAAATATTCACTGCTGGGGAGCTTACGTGCGTCGGCCCAAACCTTGAGTTATGAGGTTTTTATGGGGCTGTCCCTCATGGGGATAGTGGCAATCACCGGCTCATTTAATATGCGCGACATCGTCGCAGCGCAGGAGCAAGTGTGGTTTGTCGTGCCGCAATTTTTAGGATTTGTCACCTTTTTGGTGGCGGCAATTGCAGTGACTCACCGTCATCCTTTTGACCAACCGGAGGCAGAGCAAGAGCTGGCTGATGGTTATCACATTGAATATGCCGGGATGAAGTGGGGCATGTTCTTTGTGGGCGAATACATAGGGATTGTCTTAATTTCAGCACTGCTAGTCACTTTGTTTTTTGGTGGCTGGCTGGGGCCAGTATTGCCGCCGATAGTCTGGTTTGTGTTGAAAACGGGCTTTTTTGTGATGTTTTTTATCCTGCTCCGGGCTTCATTGCCCCGGCCCCGATATGACCAAGTGATGGCGTTCGGCTGGAAGTTTTGCCTGCCGTTGACGCTATTCAATTTGATCGTAACGGGCGTAGTTGTGCTGTACAACGCCCAGTAACGGGTATTGCAAGGATGATGGCGATGTTAAAAGAAATTCTCATAGGAACAGGAACCCAGCTGCGCAGTTTATGGATGGTGTTTACCCATGCTTGGCGCAAGCGCGATACGCTGCAATATCCTGAAGAGCAGGTTTACCTGCCGCCACGCTACCGTGGTCGGATAGTGTTAACCCGAGATCCTGATGGCGAAGAGCGCTGTGTGGCGTGCAACTTGTGTGCTGTCGCCTGTCCGGTTGGCTGTATCTCATTACAAAAAGCAGAGCAGGAAGATGGCCGTTGGTATCCGGAGTTTTTCCGGATTAACTTCTCGCGCTGCATTTTCTGCGGTTTGTGTGAAGAGGCGTGTCCAACCACCGCTATCCAATTGACTCCAGATTTTGAGATGGGAGAGTACCGTCGCCAAGATCTGGTGTACGAGAAAGAGGATTTGTTGATTTCGGGCCCCGGTAAATACCCCGATTACAACTTTTATCGGGTATCCGGTTTGGCGATTGCCGGTAAACAAAAAGGGACGGCGCAGGATGAAGCCTTACCTATCGATACCAAGGGCTTATTACCATAAGGAGTCGGTCATGAGCTGGGCATTTTATTTATCGGCGCTGGTGGCATTGCTGGCAACGTTTCGCGTGATCAGCAATCGCAACCCGATGCACGCGTTGTTGTACCTGATTGTGTCATTGCTTTCGGTGGCGATGGTGTTCTTCTCCCTAGGCGCTGAATTTGCTGGTGCCATCCAGATTATTGTCTACGCGGGTGCCATTTTGGTGCTGTTTGTCTTTGTGGTGATGATGCTTAACTTAGGCTCAGCGCCAAAGCAAGAGCAGCAGTGGTTAACGCCTCGGGTGTGGGCAGGGCCAGCGCTACTATCTGCGTTATTGTTTGCGGTATTGGCCTTTGCGTTAATGGGCGTGTCGGCGGGCGGGGCAGGTTTACAAGATGTGCCGTCAAAAGCCGTCGGTATTGCGCTGTTTGGGCCTTACGTTTTAGGGGTAGAACTCGCCTCGTTATTACTGCTGGCCGGTATGGTATCGGCTTACCATCTTGGCCGCGAAAACAAACCGGAAAATCATAAGGCACAAGGAGATAAGCGATGAATGCTGTCAGTGCTATTCCTATGGAGCATGGATTGTTGTTGGCAGCAGCGCTGTTTGCGCTGGGCCTGACAGGAGTGATGATCCGGCGTAACTTGCTGTTTATCCTGATGAGCCTTGAGATCATGATGAGTGCGGCAGGCTTGGCCTTTGTGGTGGCGGGAAGTCACTGGGGACAAGCCGATGGCCAAGTCATGTATATCTTCATCGTGACGCTGGCGGCGGCAGAAGCCAGTATCGGGTTGGCGTTGTTGCTGCAGATGTACCGGCGGCACCACACCTTAGACGTGGACGTTGTGAGTGAGATGCACGGATGAGCCTACTCTTTTTGACGATTTTGCTGCCACTGCTCGGTTACCTGCTGCTGGCATTCTCGGCTGGGCGCTGGAGTGAAAACACCAGTGCGTTGATTGGTGTGGGAAGCGTGGGTTTATCGGCGTTGCTCACTGTCTATATTGGCTATGACTTTTTAGCTCTGCATCCGCAAAACACCTACACACAGCCACTATGGACGTGGATGGCGGTGGGAGATTTGCAGGTTAACTTATCCTTATATCTGGATGGGTTATCGCTGACCATGCTGTCGGTGGTCACCGGCGTTGGCTTTTTTATCCACCTGTTTGCCTCGTGGTACATGCGCGGTGAAGAGGGGTATTCACGTTTTTTTGCGTATACCAACCTGTTTATCGCCAGCATGCTGTTCTTAGTGCTGGGTAATGATTTGTTGTTTGTCTATTTAGGCTGGGAAGGCGTGGGACTGTGTAGCTATTTGCTGATCGGTTTTTATTACCAGCAGTCTAAAAACGGCGCTGCCGCAATGAAAGCCTTTATTGTTACGCGCGTGGGCGATGTGTTCCTCGCTATCGGGTTGTTTATTTTGTATCAGCAGCTCGGTACGTTGAATATCCAAACGATTTTAACGTTAGCGCCTGAGAAAATGGCCGCAGGCTCTTGGCCGGTGACGTTGGCGGCCTTGATGTTACTGGGCGGTGCGGTAGGTAAATCGGCGCAATTGCCGTTACAAACTTGGTTGGCGGATGCGATGGCCGGTCCAACACCGGTATCGGCGCTGATCCATGCGGCGACCATGGTGACCGCAGGGGTGTACCTGATTGCTAGGACCCATGTGATTTTTACTTTGGCGCCGGATGTTTTGTATCTAGTGGGCTTTATCGGTGCAGTGACCTTGTTACTGTCTGGTTTTGCCGCGTTGGTGCAGACCGATATCAAGCGCATTCTAGCCTATTCCACCATGAGCCAGATTGGTTATATGTTTCTGGCGCTTGGCGTCAGTGCGTGGGATGCGGCTATTTTCCACCTGATGACTCACGCCTTCTTTAAAGCCTTGCTGTTCTTGTCTGCAGGGGCGGTGATTGTGGCCTGTCATCATGAGCAGAACATTTTCCGCATGGGCGGTTTACGTAAATCGCTACCGTTAGTGTATGTCTGCTTTTTGATAGGTGGTGGCGCGCTGGCGGCTTTACCGTTTATTACTGCGGGTTTTTACAGTAAAGATGAGATTTTGTGGCAGGCGCTGGCATCTGGGCATCCCGAATTGCTGGCGGCGGGGTTAGTGGGCGCCGTGTTGACATCCATCTATACCTTCCGTCTGATTTTTGTGGTGTTTCATGGCCCTGTGCAAACGCAGGCGCATGCTGGTCATGGATTGGCGTATACGGTGCCGTTGGTGGTGTTGGCCCTGTTATCGACCTTTATCGGCGCATTAATTGTACCGCCATTACACGGGGTATTACCTGCGGGTGCTGAGGGGGAATTATCGGCCAAGCATTATCTGGAGTTGATATCAGGCCTGATTTCTATCGGTGGGATCTTGATTGCTGCGTGGTTGTTCTTGGGTGAGCGGCGCTGGGTATCGTGGATGGCACAAACCGCCGGTGGTAAAACGTTGGTGCAAATCTGGCTGCATGCGTGGGGCTTTGATTGGTTGTATGACAAGGTGTTTGTCCAACCGTATCTGTGGCTGACGCGTTTGTTAGGTGGCGATCCGTTTAACCGAACCTTGAATATTGTCGCCAGTGCGGTGCGTCAGGCGAACCGACTGGTGGTGTTTACTGAGACCGGACAATTGCGCTGGTATGCAACGTCCGTGGGATTCGGTGCGCTGTTCATTTTGGCGTTGCTGGTGTTGTTTTAATTAGAATGGATTCTCTCAGCTATGACACTACTGTGGCTTATTCTTATCCCCTTTGCCGGCGGGTTTCTTTGCTGGCTGACTGAGCGGGATCAATCCAGAGTTCCGCGCTGGATTGCGCTGGCGTCGATGACGCTGGTTTTGGGGTTGGCATTACAATTGTGGTTCAGTGGTGATTATTCGCTGCCACAAACGGCCGGCACTCCACAATGGCAGTTGGAATTTCAAATGCCGTGGATCCCGCAATTAGGGATCTCCTTTCATCTGGCCCTTGACGGCCTATCACTCTTGATGGTGATCCTGACCGGTTTGCTAGGGGTGTTGGCTATTTTATGTTCATGGCGTGAGATTCAGCGTCATCTGGGCTTTTTCCATCTGAATTTGCTGTGGATCCTCGGTGGCGTGATCGGGGTGTTTTTGGCCGTCGATCTGTTTTTGTTCTTCTTTTTCTGGGAAATGATGTTGGTGCCGATGTATTTCCTGATTGCGCTTTGGGGACACAAAGCGTCTGACGGGAAAACGCGGATCACGGCGGCAACCAAGTTTTTTATCTATACCCAAGCAAGTGGCTTGCTGATGCTGGTGGCTATTTTGGCGCTGGTGTTTGTGCATTATTCGGCCACTGGCATGTTGACCTTTAACTATGCCGATTTACTCAATACGCCGATGAGCAAGAGTGTCGAGTTTGTGTTGATGCTCGGCTTCTTCATTGCTTTTGCCGTCAAGATGCCGGTAGTGCCATTGCATGGCTGGTTACCTGATGCACACAGTCAGGCTCCGACCGCGGGTTCGGTCGATTTAGCGGGGATTTTATTGAAAACCGCCGCCTACGGCTTGCTGCGTTTTGGGATCCCGTTATTTCCAGAAGCCTCTATTGAATTTGCTCCGGTGGCGATGGCGCTGGG
>NZ_JRKB01000119.1:0-14053 GCF_000800945.1 Plesiomonas sp. ZOR0011 | reverse complement strand
TTTGGATATCAGCATTCTCAAACGAGTGCCCACACAGATTGTCTGATTAACTTTTTAAAGAGCGTTTCGCTTCGGGCTTCACCCTTAGCGACAGGACGCGCATTATTCCGCTTTCCTGTTGTGCCGTCAAGCATTTTTTATCATGCCCAACTGCGTTGTTTCGTTGACCACCGACCTCTGTGATTTGCATCACTGCTGCCGTGTCAGTGGGGTCGCATTATAGGGCGTTTTGCGGCGGGCGCAAGAGGGAAAATTAGGTTTTTATCCTGTTTGATTAATTTCTGCGCCGAACGTCTGAAATGACAGCGTTTCCTTCGCTGAAAAGCCTAGATAGGGCCAAATTGACAGTAAAACTCAGGGCATGCTCAGGGCTATTTGTACAGTTTAGGCTTATGGCGATATAGAAGGAATGAATGTAGAGGGCGTGCGCTGGAACAGTGTTTCGATTGGTGCCGTAGAAGTAGCGGGCAATCTAAAAACCAAGCCTAGAATACAACAGCCGCTTTATTCATGTAGCTTGCACATGGGATAAAGCGGCTGTCTATGACGTCTATCGCTAGCTGATACTGGTCGGTTCACGCTGTTCGCTGCTGAACCTTACTTTTATATAAGCTATATGCGCTATATAAGATAGGCGTTCAGCGCTGTAGGAAAAGCGCGGGCCGACAACTGGTATCAGAACGGAATGTCGTCATCAAAATCCATTGGAGGCTCAGCGCTACCGAAACCGGCGTTGTTCGCTGGTGCCGCATTCGGGGTATTGTTGGCGTAGCCGCCTTGCGCTGGGGCATTGCCGTAGTTACCTTGGGACTGCTGTGGAGCAAAACCTTGGTTTTGTGGCTGCTGTGGTTGACCCCAACCGCCTTGTGATTGGCCTGCCGGTGCGCCCATGCCGCCACGGGAATCCAGCATTTGCATTTCATCGGCTTGGATTTCGGTGCTGTAACGCTCTTGGCCGTTCTGATCCTGCCATTTACGGGTACGCAGTTTACCTTCAATGTAAACCTTGGCACCTTTCTTCAGGTATTCACCCGCTACTTCTGCCAGACGACGGTACAGCACAACACGGTGCCATTCAGTCATCTCTTTTTGCTCGCCGGTATTCTTGTCGCGCCAGCTTTCAGAGGTCGCGATGCTGATATTAGCGACAGCATTACCGTTCGGCATGTAGCGTACTTCAGGGTCCTGCCCCAAATTACCGATCAGGATAACTTTGTTAATGCCACCTCTGGCCATAACTCTCTCCGCTTCTTGGATGTCAATGATGTGTAATTTCTGATTGTATCACGCTCCTTTCGGATCTGAGCACCTTCCCAATAAAGAAGCGCGAAATCCTGCGCAAAGCGGCGCTCGCATGCTGTCAGTGCGGTGCACCGAAATCGGTACGGAAGAATTACTGGATATCTATTCAGTTATTTTTATTTTGTGCGATACTCAGATTTTGACCGTTTTCACCTTTATTACCTTCTCTTCCTTTACGACCTAAAGTGACGCTATGGATAAGATCGAAGTCAGGGGTGCCCGCACCCACAACCTGAAAAACATCAACCTGATTATCCCGCGCGACAAGCTGATTGTGATCACCGGTTTATCCGGCTCCGGCAAGTCATCGCTGGCGTTTGATACGCTGTACGCGGAGGGTCAGCGCCGCTATGTGGAGTCACTGTCGGCTTATGCGCGCCAGTTTCTGTCTCTGATGGAAAAGCCGGATGTGGATCATATTGAAGGGCTGTCGCCGGCTATCTCTATCGAGCAAAAGTCCACGTCACATAACCCACGCTCTACCGTCGGGACCATTACCGAAATTCACGACTATTTGCGTTTGCTGTTTGCCCGCGTGGGTGACCCACGTTGTCCAGTGCACGATGTGCCGCTGGCGGCACAAACGGTCAGTCAGATGGTGGACAAGGTATTGAGCTTGCCAGAAGGGCAAAAGCTGATGCTGTTGGCGCCCATCATCAAAGAGCGTAAAGGTGAGCACAGTAAGACGTTACAAAATCTGGCCGCGCAGGGTTATATCCGCGCTCGTATAGATGGCGAGGTATGTGACTTATCCGATCCCCCTGCGCTAGAGCTGCAAAAAAAACACACCATTGAAGTGGTGGTAGATCGTTTCAAAGTGCGCGCAGATTTAGCGCAGCGCTTGGCCGAAAGCTTCGAAACGGCGCTCACACTCTCTGGCGGCACCGTGGTGGTAGCCGACATGGAGGATAGCAACGCACCTGCGCTGGTATTCTCCTCCAACTTTGCCTGTCCGCACTGTGGTTACAGCATGCATGAGCTGGAGCCGCGTCTGTTCTCCTTTAATAACCCCGCAGGGGCATGCCCGACCTGTGATGGTCTTGGGGTGCAGCAGTATTTTGACCCCGAGCGAGTGGTGCAGCATCCGGAGCTGTCACTCGCCGGCGGTGCAATTCGCGGCTGGGATAAGCGCAACTTCTACTACTTCCAGATGCTCAAATCACTGGCGGAATACTATAACTTCGATATCGAAGCGCCGTTCAATTCACTGCCTCCGCGCATTCAAAAGGCGGTGCTGTCCGGCTCGGGGCGAGAGAATATCGAGTTTAAGTACATTAACGATCGCGGTGATACCACGATTCGCCATCATCCCTTCGAGGGGATCTTGCATAACATGGAACGGCGCTATAAAGAGACCGAATCCATGGCAGTGCGTGAAGAGCTGGCCAAATACATCAATAACCGCTCCTGTGCCAGCTGCCACGGGTCACGGCTGCGTGAAGAAGCGCGTCATGTGTTTATCGAAGACACCACGCTGCCGGATATCGCGCAGATGAGTATCGCCGAGGCGCTGACGTTCTTCCACCAGCTACAGCTGGCTGGGCAAAAAGCGCAGATTGCCGAGAAGGTGTTGAAGGAAATTCGTGATCGCCTGATGTTTTTGGTGAATGTCGGTTTGAATTACCTGACCCTGGCCCGCTCGGCGGAAACGCTGTCTGGCGGTGAAGCGCAGCGGATCCGTTTGGCTAGCCAAATTGGCGCTGGGCTGGTTGGCGTGATGTATGTGCTGGATGAGCCGTCGATCGGCTTGCACCAACGCGATAACGAGCGCTTGCTCAATACGCTGATCCACCTGCGCGATCAGGGCAATACCGTGATTGTGGTAGAGCACGATGAAGATGCGATTCGCGCTGCCGATCATATTATCGATATCGGCCCGGGTGCTGGCGTGCATGGCGGGGAGATCGTAGCCGAAGGCACCGCCAGCGAGATTATGGCCAATCCGAATTCCGTCACCGGGCAATATTTGTCTGGTCAGCGTGAAATTGCGGTGCCAGCGGAGCGTACACCGGCTGATCCTGCCAAAGTGCTGCGTCTGATCGGGGCACGTGGCAATAATCTCAAAGACGTCACGCTATCGATTCCGGTCGGGCTGTTTACTTGCGTCACTGGGGTGTCAGGCTCAGGCAAGTCGACCTTGATCAACGATACCCTGTTTCGTATCGCCCATCGCGAGTTAAATGGAGCGACCGCTGAAGAGCCGGCGCCGTATCGTGAGATCCAAGGCTTAGAGCATTTCGATAAGGTGATTGATATCGACCAAAGCCCGATTGGTCGTACCCCTCGCTCTAATCCGGCCACTTATACCGGCATTTTCACCCCGATCCGTGAGCTGTTTTCTGGCGTACCGGAATCGCGGGCACGCGGGTATACCCCTGGGCGCTTTAGCTTTAACGTGCGCGGTGGACGCTGCGAAGCCTGTCAGGGCGATGGCATGATCAAAGTGGAGATGCACTTCTTACCGGATGTGTATGTGCCTTGCGATCAGTGCCACGGCAAACGCTATAACCGCGAAACGTTAGAGATCAAATACAAAGGTAAGAGTATCCACGAAGTGCTGGATATGACGGTTGAAGATGCACGCGAGTTTTTCGATGCCGTACCGGCACTGGCGCGTAAGCTGCAAACTTTGATGGATGTAGGATTGTCCTATATTCGTTTGGGTCAATCGGCGACCACCTTGTCCGGCGGGGAAGCGCAGCGGGTGAAACTGGCGCGTGAGCTGTCTAAACGCGATACCGGTAAGACCTTGTACATTCTGGATGAACCAACCACCGGTTTGCACTTTGCCGATATCCAGCAATTACTGACCGTGCTACATAAGCTGCGCGATCACGGTAACAGCATTGTGGTGATTGAACACAATCTGGATGTGATTAAAACTGCTGACTGGATTGTCGATCTGGGGCCGGAAGGCGGCAGTGGCGGCGGTGAGATCTTGGTCGCTGGTACGCCGGAGACCGTGGCGGAAAGTACCGATTCGCACACCGCGCGCTTCCTCAAACCGATTTTGCAACGCGCCCTGCATAACGCTAAACAGCAGGACTAACGGCACATTACCGGAATTTCTAATATCACTGGATTACCGGTAAGAGTGTCCAAACAGGGGCGAGTCAGAACTCGCCCCTGTTTTACGCTGATTCAGCGCTTAACTGAGCACTTCTTGTAACGCCCGTAAGCACAGCGCCACGTTTTCACGCCGCGCACCGTACCCCATCAAACCGATCCGCCATGCTTTACCCGCTAGCGCACCTAGACCAGCCCCAATTTCCAAGTTGTATTCCTGCAACAACCGGCTACGTACTGCTGCATCATCCACCCCATCGGGGATATACACCGCATTGAGCTGGGGCAAACGCGCGGACTCAGCGACCACAAATTCCAGCCCTAAGGCCTGCAACCCATCACGCAGCAATTGGTGCATCTGGGCATGGCGCGCCCATGCCTGCTCTAATCCTTCTTGATGCAATGCCAACAAAGCTTCGTGCAGAGCATACAGCGTGTTTACCGGCGCGGTATGGTGATAACTGCGCTTCGCGCCGCCCTGCCAATAACCCAGCACCAAGGTTTGATCTAAAAACCAGCTGCCCACTTTACGCTGGCGCCGCTCGATTTTTTCTACTGCCCGTGGTGAGAACGATAACGGCGAGAGACCCGGCACGCAGGATAAACATTTCTGGCTGCCGGAATACACCGCATCAATGCCCCACGCATCCACATACAGCGGCACGCCGCCCAACGAAGTCACCGCATCCACTATCGTCAAGCAATCAAACTCACGGGCAATCTGACACAAGGTTTGTGCATCAGAGCAGGCGCCCGTGGAGGTTTCGGCGTGCACAAAGGCCAGCATTTTTATCTCAGGATCGGCGGCGAGCGCCGCGCGCACTTTGTCTGGCGACACCGGCTCGCCCCAAGCGTCATCCACCAGCACGGGGATCCCACCGACACGCTCCACATTCTCCGCCATGCGGCCACCAAACACGCCATTCCGGCAAACCAGCACTTTTTCACCCGGCTCCACCAAATTGACAAAGCAAGCCTCCATCCCCGCCGAACCGGGGGCGGACACCGCGATGGTAAACGGATTTTGTGTTTGCAGCGCGTACTGCAGCAATTGCTTGAGCTCATCCATCATGCCGATGAACAGCGGATCCAGATGGCCCACGGTCGGACGCGAGAGCGCATTTAACACGGCAGGATAAACATCCGATGGCCCCGGCCCCATTAAAATCCGATGCGGCGGCATAAATGAACGAAAGTGCATAGCAGTGGACATAGAACTCTCCTTGTAGGTGTAGGGTGCAGAGTGCTGCATTTTCCAGTATCCGCAGCCACGGCAAAAATGGCAATACACTGCTCGGAGCACAATTCCGTTGACAGGTTAAAAATAAACCGATATTTCTGATGTCAACCTAGCTTGCCAGGTTTACGGACAACCGGCAGGCAGGCCAGAAGAGGTGCGTCATTCAGGCAGCTGCCGGTCAACCGGAAATTTGCGGCAGTCAGGGGAATGTACGCCGAGATAGTTCAGGGTTCCGGAGCCCTGTCTATCGGCCGCGGAGGCTGAATCCTTCCGGCTGTCACCTTGCGAGGTGGAGCGCTTCTGGGTGCAGGAATTACATCGGTAGGCTCGGGGCTTCCCTTGTTTTCGGACGGATTCCGTTCGCGTCTGCGACCCCCACGTTCAGCTCTTCCCGTTCTACGGGCCACGTGCCAAGACGTAAGGACTCATTTCTAGGACACGAGGAATTTTCATGATGTCTCATCTGACGGTCGCCAAATTCGGCGGAACCAGTGTGGCGGACCATACCGCCATGAATCGCTGTGCCAATATCGTCCTTGACGATCCAAACACCAAAGTGGTGGTGCTATCGGCCTCGGCCGGTGTCACCAACTTGCTGGTCGCCTTGGCCAATGGCTGCGATGCCGAGCAACGCGCCTACTATCTGGATGAAGTGCGCCGCATCCAACTGCGTATTTTGCAAGATCTTGGCAACCCCCCCGCCATCCAAGAAAAAATTAATCGGATGCTCGACAGCATTGCCGCTCTGGCCGAAGCCGCCAGTCTTGCCACCTCGGCGGCGCTGACCGATGAGTTGGTAAGCCACGGTGAGCTGATGTCGACCCTGCTGTTTACCGAGCTGCTGCTGCAACGCGGCGAGCGCGCGGTCTGGGTGGATGTGCGCAAAGTTCTGCGCACCGACAGCCATTTTGGTAAAGCAGTACCGGATCTGGTGGCGACGGCCGCCTTGTGCGAACAACATCTGCTGCCACATCTGGATGCCGGCCTGATTATCACCCAAGGCTTTATTGGCTCAGACGACAAAAAGCGCACCACCACCCTCGGTCGCGGCGGCAGCGACTACAGCGCCGCACTGCTGGCCGAAGCGATGAAAGCGGATAGTCTGATAATCTGGACCGATGTGGATGGCATTTACACCACCGATCCGCGCATTACGGCAGCCGCCAAGCGTATCGATGAGATCAGTTTCTCGGAAGCCTCTGAGATGGCGACCTTCGGCGCTAAGATCTTGCATCCGGCCACTTTGCTGCCAGCGGTACGCAGTGATATCCCCGTGTTTGTCGGCTCCAGTAAAGAGCCGAAAGCGGGCGGTACTTGGGTTACCCGTAATGCCAGCCGCAAACCGCTGTTTCGCGCGGTAGCGGTGCGCCGCGATCAAATTTTGCTGACCCTGCACAGCCTAAATATGTTGCACGCCCAAGGCTTTCTGGCCGAAGTGTTCAATATTCTGGCGCGACATAAGATTTCAGTGGACTTAATCACCACCTCGGAAGTCAGCATTGCCCTGACTCTAGATAAAACCGGCTCCGCCTCCTCCGGCGCCAGTTTACTCACCGATGGCCTGCTCGAAGAGCTCAGTCAGTTGTGCCGCGTGGAAGTAGAAAGTGATTTGGCACTGGTGGCCCTAATTGGCAATCAGATGAGTCATACCGCCGGTGCCGGTAAGCAAATCTTCGATACCTTAAGCGCCTTTAACATCCGCATGATCAGCTATGGCGCCAGCGCCCACAATCTGTGCCTGCTGACCCGAGGCGATGATGCCGATAAGGTCGTGCAAACCTTGCATCGTCATTTGCTGGAGTAATGACCGGCAATAACACCGGAACTAACAAGGCCACCTTATCGGTGGCCTTTTTGTCGCGACTGATGAGCGACGCATTGGTACGCTAAGTATGTTAACTCAAGCGTCTTGGTCATAACCCAAGTTCGGCGTTAACCAGCGTTCGGCTTCCGACAAGGTGATCCCTTTGCGCGCCGCGTAATCTTGTACCTGATCGCGCTGAATTTGTGCCACGGCAAAATACTTGCTCTGCGGGTGACTGAAATACCACCCCGACACCGACGCTCCCGGCCACATGGCATACGACTCAGTCAGCCGCATACCGGTACGCTCCTGCGCTTGCAACAATTGCCAGATCACCGCCTTTTCACTGTGCTCGGGGCAAGCGGCATAGCCTGGCGCGGGGCGAATGCCCTGATAGTTTTCACGGATCAGCTCTTCATTACTCAGATCTTCATCCGGTGCATAGCCCCACAGCTCGGTACGTACAACTTGGTGCAGGTACTCGGCAAAAGCTTCCGCCAACCGATCGGCCACCGCTTTGACCATGATTTTGTTGTAGTCATCCTGCTGGGCATCGAAGGCATCGGCCAGTGCGTGCTCTTCCAAGCCGCCGGTCACCGCAAACGCACCCAGATAATCGGCCAGCCCAGTCTCTTTCGGCGCCACAAAATCACTCAGGCAGTAATTAGCAAACTC
The DNA here is from genome assembly GCF_000800945.1 of Plesiomonas sp. ZOR0011. Taxonomy (NCBI): domain Bacteria; kingdom Pseudomonadati; phylum Pseudomonadota; class Gammaproteobacteria; order Enterobacterales; family Enterobacteriaceae; genus Plesiomonas; species Plesiomonas sp. ZOR0011. The sequence goes on along the minus strand of NZ_JRKB01000119.1, from coordinate 5,966 downwards.
CTTTTTCTCGGTTTGCTGACGCAAATGGTGGCTGACCGCGACACACTGCTGACGAGTCTCATCGGCATAAATTTCAATATCGTCTCCGACACTGTTGGCCGCAAATAACCCGACGACCCCGCGCGGTTGCAATAACTGCTCGGCATGCAAGGAATCCAGCAAGGCATTGGCATCGGCAAATACCCGCTGCGCCTCTTCGCCGACCACCTCGTCTTGCAAAATCATCGGGTATTTACCGGCCAGTGACCACGTCATGAAAAACGGTGTCCAATCGATATACTCGCGCAGCACATCAATCCCAACCGCGATACTTTGCACGCCAAGCCACTGCGGCTTCGGCGGTTGGTATTCCGACCACGCTATCGCCACCCGATTAGCACGCGCCTGCGCCAAAGTCACCGGTGGGGTACGCGGCTTTTTCCGCGCAAATTGTACTCGGAGCTGCTCATACTCACGGCGGGTGCGCGCTAGCAGAGGTTCGCGCTGCTCAGCGGACAGCAAGTTGGAGCAAACCCCGACCGTGCGTGAGGCATTTTGCACATACAAAGTCGGCCCACTGTAGTTTTGCTCAATCTTCACCGCGGTGTGTGCCTTGGAGGTGGTCGCGCCGCCAATGAGTAGTGGCAGCGTAAAACCTTGCCGCTCCATCTCTTTGGCCACATGCACCATCTCATCGAGTGACGGTGTGATCAGGCCCGATAGCCCGATAATATCCACCTCTAGCTCACGGGCAGTTTTCAAGATCTTCTCGCACGGCACCATGACCCCGAGATCGATAATCTCGTAGTTATTACACTGCAGCACCACCCCGACAATGTTCTTGCCGATGTCGTGCACATCGCCTTTTACCGTCGCCAGTAAGATTTTCCCGGCTGAGGAGCCTTGCTGTTTGGCGGCTTGAATAAACGGCTCCAAATAAGCCACCGCTTGCTTCATCACCCGCGCTGACTTCACCACCTGCGGCAAGAACATTTTGCCTTCACCAAACAGATCGCCGACCACATTCATGCCGGCCATCAATGGCCCTTCGATCACCTGCAATGGCTTGTCCGCCTCCAGACGTGCCGCTTCGGTATCCTGTTCGATAAACTCAGTGATCCCTTTAACCAGCGCATACTCCAAGCGCTTACTGACCGGCCAGCTGCGCCACTCGGCCGCTTGCTTATCTTCGCTCGCCCCCTCTTTACTGCCGCGGTAACGTTCGGCCAAGGCCAGCAAATTATCGGTCGCCTGCGGATGACGGTTAAGCACCACATCTTCTACCGCTTCACGCAATTCAGCAGGCAGATCATCATAAATCGCCAATTGCCCCGCGTTGACAATCCCCATATCCATGCCGTTTTTAATGGCGTAATACAAGAACACCGCATGGATGGCTTCGCGCACCGGATCATTACCGCGAAACGAGAACGAAACGTTGGACACTCCGCCCGAGATCAGCGCGTGAGGCAAGTTCTGTTTGATATCCGCACAGGCACCAATAAAGTCGAGCGCGTAGTTATTGTGCTCTTCGATACCGGTGGCAATCGCAAAAATATTGGGGTCAAAGATAATGTCTTCCGGTGGGAAACCGGCTTGCTCGGTCAGCAAACGGTAAGCACGCTGGCAAATGGCAAACTTGCGCTCACGGGTATCGGCCTGCCCCACTTCATCAAAGGCCATCACCACCACCGCGGCGCCATAGCGGCGCACCAACCGTGCTTGGGCTAAAAAGCGCTCTTCGCCTTCTTTCATCGAGATGGAATTGACGATCCCCTTGCCCTGAATGCATTTCAGGCCCGCTTCAATCACTTCCCACTTGGAAGAATCGATCATCACGGGTACGCGCGCGATATCGGGCTCGGCGGCAATCAGATTTAAAAAGCGCACCATGGCCTGTTCGGCATCCAGCATCCCCTCATCCATATTGATATCGATGATCTGAGCGCCACTTTCGACCTGCTGGCGCGCCACTTCCAGCGCCTCATCATACTTTTCTTCTTTAATCAGCTTCTTAAAACGCGCTGAACCAGTCACGTTGGTGCGCTCGCCGACGTTCACGAACAAAGTCTCGGCATCAATGGTACAAGGCTCGAGACCTGACAACCGGCACGAGATCGGACGCGTGCTGATCGTTCGTGGCCGTAAATCGGCGACCGCCGCAACAATCGCCGCGATGTGCGCAGGGGTCGTCCCGCAGCAGCCGCCCACTAAATTCAGAAAGCCTTGCTGCGCCCATTCCCGGATCTGCGCCGCCATCGCCTGCGGCCCTAAATCGTATTCGCCAAAGGCATTGGGCAAACCGGCATTCGGGTGCGCCGACACAGCACATTCGGCAATTCGCGCCAGCTCCGCCACATACGGACGCAGCTCATCAGGGCCCAGCGCGCAGTTCAAGCCGAACGATAGCGGGCGCACATGGCGCAGCGAGTTATAAAACGCTTCGGTGGTTTGCCCCGACAAGGTGCGGCCTGAAGCATCAGTGATGGTGCCCGAGATCATCACCGGCAACTGGATCCCGAGCGATTCGAACACACTTTCCACCGCAAACAGCGCGGCTTTAGCATTAAGGGTATCGAAAACCGTTTCAATCAACAGCAGATCGACGCCACCATCAATCAACGCCAAGGTCGCTTCTTGGTAGGCGCTCACTAGCTGATCAAAACTGATATTACGAAAGGCCGGATCGTTCACATCCGGTGAGATTGACGCAGTACGGTTGGTCGGCCCCAATACCCCCGCCACATAACGCGGCTTATCTGGGGTTTTGGCACTCCACGCATCGGCGCAAGCGCGCGCTAAACGCGCCCCTTCACGGTTAATTTCCGCCGCCAATGCCTGCATCTGGTAATCGGCCATCGCAATCGAGGTGGCATTGAAGGTGTTGGTTTCTAGAATGTCGGCCCCCGCCTCCAGATAGGCGTGGTGAATGGCGCTGATCACCTCGGGCTGAGTCAGCACCAACAGATCGTTATTGCCCTTCAAATCGCTCGGCCAATCGGCAAAGCGTTCACCGCGGTAATCCTGCTCCTGCAGCCGGTATTGCTGGATCATCGTCCCCATACCGCCGTCGATGATTAAAATGCGCTCTGCCAGCTGACGGCGTAATGCCTCTGTTACCGGATGCTCAACCATGATTCCCTTTGCACTCCCTGCGTCTACAACCTATCCATGAGCGTTAACTATGTCATATGGAAATCTAGACGTCTATATCCGATAAGCGTTAACCACCTCTAAAATAATCGCTTACGGCTATTTAATAACGGCAGATAATCCTCTACCGTGTTGGCACATATAAAAAGCAAAATCTTTGTAACACGCACACCCTGAGGTTGTTATGGATGTCTATTACATACTCTGTTTCTTAGCGGCAATCGCCATCATGATTGCCTATCTGAATCAGTACATTAATAAGGTACAAACCACGATAGCGATCACCGCCGGTGCCCTGATCTGTTCGCTGGGCATTATTCTGGCCGGTCAGTTTGGCTGGTTTCGGTTAGAAAGCATTGCGCAGGGCGTGGTGCAGCAGATCAACTTCCAAAATTTCCTGCTAAAAGGGATTTTGGGCTTCTTGCTGTTCGCTGGCGCGCTCGGTATCAAATTGCCGGTACTCAAAGATCAGAAGTGGGAAATTACCGTCTTATCGCTATTCTCCACGCTGTTCTCCACCTTCTTAATTGGTTTTGCCACCTATGGCGTGACCCATTTAATCGGCATCGACATGGCGCTGATCCATTGTCTGCTGTTCGGCGCCCTGATTTCACCCACGGACCCGATTGCGGTACTGGCGATCATCAAAAAGCTCAACGCGCCACGCCGCGTTTCGATGCAAGTGGAAGGCGAATCGCTGTTTAACGACGGGGTTGGCTTGGTGATTTTCGTGACCATTTTTACCGTCTCCTTCGGTGGTCGCTCACCAACTCTGATGGATGTCTCTTCGGTATTCCTGCACGAAGCGCTGGGCGGCGTGGTCTACGGTCTGGTGATTGGCTATATCGCGCACCTGCTGATCTGCGCCACCGATGACGGTAGCTTGGAGCAATTGATCACTTTATTGGTACCTACTGCCGGTTTTGCCCTGGCCAATATGCTGGGCGTATCCGGTGCGCTGGCGATGGTGGTGGCGGGGATCATGGTCGGTAACTGGACCCGCTATAAAGGTTTCTCCGAGCAAAGTGCCCACTATCTGGATCACTTCTGGGAGATGATTGACCACTTCCTGAACGCTCTGTTGTTCCTGCTGATTGGCCTGTGCCTGCTGCTGATTGATCTTAGCCGCGAAGGGATAATCCTGATGCTGCTGGCTATCCCAGTTTGCTTGCTGGCGCGCTATATCAGTGTCGCGGTGCCGTTTATCGCCTTCCGCTTCTTCCGCACCTATAACCCGTACACCCTGAAAATCCTCACTTGGGGCGGGTTGCGTGGTGGTCTGGCACTGGCCATGGCTCTGTCGATTCCAGCCGGAGCAGCCTTTATTCCGGGTACCCAAACCGACGTGCGCGATCTGATTTTGGTGATGACCTACGCAGTGGTGCTGTTCTCCATTTTGGTACAAGGCTCCTCCATCGAAAGCATGATCATCAAATCCAAGCGTGTTGAGCCAAGCAAATCAGAGCATCAACACCCGAGCATTGAGCACGGCCATCACTAATCTCACGCACAGAGCATTACCCACGTAATAGCCCGTGCGCAGCCGAGCAGTCGGCTCACTCAACAAAAAAGGCGCCCGTCATACGGCGCCTTTTTTATGCTTAGGGTTTTAGCACTATTCACGTGTCGGCTGCATCACCCGCAAATCATATGGCGTGATCTGATACACGCAGTAATTCAGCCAGTTGCTAAATAGCAAATGGCCATGACTGCGCCAACTGGCCTCTGGCGGCCGCGTCGGATCATTGTCAGGGAAATAATTGACCGGAATAGCCGGTTGTAACCCTTCCCCCAGATCTCGCTGGTACTCTCCGGCTAACGTCAGCGCATCATATTCAGGATGGCCGGTCACAAAGACCTGACGCCGATCGTCACTGGCTAACAGATAGGCGCCAGCGTGCTCGGACTCGGCCAAAATCTGCAAATCGGTATACTCGCGGATCTGCGCAGTCGGGAAATCAGCATAGCGTGAATGCGGCGCCCAGAAATAATCATCAAAGCCGCGCGTCAGGGGAGCCAATGGCTCCAGTGTGGCATGGCGATAAACGCCAGACAGTTTTTCGCTGCGGGTAAGTTTAGGCAAGTCATACAGCACTTGTAGCGCCGCTTGCACTGCCCAACAGACAAACAAGGTCGAGGTCACATGGGTCTTCGACCACTCAATCACCGTGCGGATCTGCTCCCAATAGGCTACATCAGAAAACGGCACCAAACCGAGTGGCGCGCCGGTCACAATCAAGCCATCGTAATTATGCGGCGCCAACTCCGCAAACTCGCGATAGAACATATCCAAATGCTCCGGCGGCGTGTTACGACTCGGGCGGCAATCAATGCGCAGTAATTCAATATTAATCTGGAGGGATGAGTTAGACAGGAGACGCAGAAACTGGTTTTCCGTCTCGATCTTTTTCGGCATCAGGTTCAGCAAAATCACCTTCAGCGGACGAATATCTTGGTGCAGCGCACGGGATTCCGGCATCACAAAGATGTTTTCCTGACGTAAGACATGGGCGGCGGGCAACTCATCGGGGATCCGGATTGGCATACGCGAAAACCTCTCGTTATATCCATATAAACGTTTAGACATCCAGATATCCATACTAGACAGAATCCGCACGAAGATCCAGCGCTAAACCGGTACGCAAAGCCAGAAACTGACTCTGAAACCGGCATTACCGCTATCAAACACGCAACAAGATAAGAGAAATAAGGAATAAAGAGAGAAATAACAGGGAAGGAAGATGAAAATACAAAACCTAAAAACGCAAAAAGCCCATCCGTTAGGATGGGCTCTTCACTTATTTGATGCCTGGCAGTTCCCTACTCTCGCATGG
>NZ_JRKB01000118.1:0-443 GCF_000800945.1 Plesiomonas sp. ZOR0011 | reverse complement strand
GTCACTATGCTGTCACTATGCTGTCACTATGCTGTCACTATGCTGTCACTATGCTGTCACTATGCTGTCACTATGCATTTGAGACAAGCTGCAAATTTCATTTCTACTTTGGTGAAATCACTTTTATCCGCCCGATACATCACACAATTAACATAATCTAATTATGTTTTTTTAACATGATGACGGATAGAGAATGACAAGTAAAGTTTCCTCAATGACTTCAATCGTTATATATTTCCTTCATTATTTTTGACGCTCAGTGACACTACGTAGGCTGTTATGACAGGCCCCTATTTTTAGAGCCATTCGTAGGATGAATCGAACAGTTCAATAATCAATGGAAGCCACAAATTGCAACGGTGGCAGCTTATTTAAAGCTCGATGAGGTCGACTCTTGTTATAGTCATCCCGCCAAGCTTCAATTTTCAATTTAGCATCAGGTA
>NZ_JRKB01000117.1:0-39978 GCF_000800945.1 Plesiomonas sp. ZOR0011 | reverse complement strand
TCGGATAGCAAGCGATGCCTGGAACAATGGCGCTTGCAACTGCCGTTCCGGCAGTGCCGCTTTCACTGGCCACGTGTCGTGGCCGCTAAGGAAAAAAGCCGGAGCCTTCTTGCTCACCGTTTGCGTCGTCTGCAGCAGTGATCTTTGCTTCGTGGCGCACCTTATTACGAGCCGGAGCCATAACAAGAGTAAAGGCGTAGCCCAACATCCTCACCCGTTCTCGTTCCGCAAGCGTAACGAGCTGCGGCTTGCGGTGTTGCTCTTGTTCTGTCACCTGATGGCTCGTAAAGGTACTCATGCCACGAAGCCAATTTCACTGCGGCGTAGAGCCCGAAAAAGGGTACGCCAAAAGAAGCCTTGGAGGGCATGATGCAAGTATTAAATTTTTCTGGTGTTAACCATGTAATTTTGGAAAGCCAATTTGAAGCGCTGATCGTAAATGGTGTGGTGATTGCTGATGGTATGCCAGAAATTAAAAAAATGGCTGAGTCATTAGCTGATGCGCTTAATTGTTCGCTGTCGCGTCTTTACCTAAATAACCCGATTGAATCTACACAGTGGGAGTGGAGCGACATCGTCGAATATTTTCGTCAAGCAAACGTGAAGTCCGTTACAGTGTCACTGCATGATGGGAAAATTCATTTCAATAACCATCCTCGGCTATCAAGCTCTCCAAGTACCGGCGATGCATTATGGTATCCAGTTCTTGCTGAGGAAAGTTTATTTAAGGCAGTCGATGAAATTATGACTGAGAATTTCCAAGCCGAGCGCGTCCATAACATGCAGTTTGTGGGGACGGATGGGGAAGTGAAAAAATACACTTTCACGTACACCGAGTGGGAAGATAAATAATCGATTCAAAAAGCGGCAGGCTACGGCCTGCCTTTTTACGCCATGTTGCGGCGGTATAATTGAGATATAACGTAATGATTGATTTTAACTCTATTGATCATGCCATTGCATTGATTCAAAAAGATCCCGAACAGGCCAATGCAATTGCCGGAGAATATGCTTATCAAATGGCAAGAGAAGCCTATGAGATTGCGAGTGAATCCGGTTTCGGTATGGAAGATGAAGACTTTGAAGATCAGCTTGAGTTTTTAATCAATGCGGGTTTGGTCTTCGATGTACAAGAGGCAATCAATAAAGCGAGGTCATTGCATATAGCAAATCAGTCGCCGTGCTAGCATTAAAGTAGACGGGTATCGAACCCGTCTACTTTAACCGTGCCGCTATTACATTCTTTGTTTATTCCCGATCTTCATTTTCCGCACAGTATTCAGCATTCGCGCAGTCCTTTATCCGTTAATTATTTATCCACTTGGCGATGACGTAGCTAAGAGCAGACTCGCTTGCAGCTGCCGTTCCGGCAGCGCCGCTTGCACTGGCCACGTGCCGTGGCCGCTAAGGAAAAGAGCCAGAGCCTTCTTGCATTCCCTTTGCACTGTTTGCAGCAGTGATCTTTTCTTCGTGGCGCACCTTATTACGAGCCGGAGCCATAACAAGAGTAAAGGCTATGCCCAACATCCTCACCCGTTCTCGTGCCGCAAGCGTCACGAGCTGCGGCTTGCGGTGTTGCTCTTGTTCTGTCACCTGATGGCTCGTAAAGGTACTAATGCCACGAAGCAAATTTCACTGCGGCGTAAAACCTGAAAAGGGAATACGCCAGAAGAAGCCAACGGGCGAAGAGGCATTTTTTATATGAATCACATCCTGGATTGCACCGAAGATTTGAAAATCTACACCCTGCCGGTCACTGAGATCAGCAGCGAGCGTTTTAACGAGATGTTTGGCGTGTTGCCACCGATGGATTGGCGTTGTGGAGGTAATGGCGAGTCTTTCAAGCTGATGGAAATGTACTTTGCATATATTACTAATATTTTTGCCCGGTACGGTGATCGCTACTTTGAGATGCGCGATCGTGTGACGTTGCCACATGCAACGATTATGGAAAGAGTAAGGAGGTTTGCCGAAGGAAATTAAGGCAATAAAAAAGCAGGGAAAACTCCCTGCTCATTTACCGGTTGGTGCGTGCGAGGCACCAATCAAATCACAATCTTTTAATGAGAGAAAAATCATGATTTTCGACCCGCAGATAGTCGCATATGCTAAAGCATTTGTAAATGCTTATCGCGAAGGAAAGCACGCACGTGTGCCAGCAATCCGGTTTGAATATTGGCAGCAGTTTATGACTACGGTCAGAGCTGAGTTGAGTTTCTAACCGATAACATTCCGCCCTGAACGGGGCGGAATTTAAAGCCAACTGGAGTAATCCGGCATCGAGCCAGATTACTCCAGAATCGTTACATCGTCACAACTCAATGTGATTCAAGATCTAGAGCAAGGCTTGCATCAGGCTGACGCTTTCGCCGCCCAAACCAGGCACGCTTTGCGTACCTTTCAAAGAAACGGGCTTTGCCCGAAAAGCCTTTTTCTGGCGTTTCTTTTCTGCTCTACGTCTCATCGTGGTTTACCGATGCCGTGAAAGACACTGGCCTAGTTCGGTATTCATGCAATGGTAAAGGCAAGCCGGTTTCCTTCACCCGTTCGCACTTCTTCCTGTTAGTCAGTCGTTTGCGCTGCGGCTTCACTCAACCCCATTGCATAAATCCCTAATGAACTAGGCCGGTCATTTCATCACGGCAACGGCATCCCACGAAGGTAACTCACCTTCAAAAAGGAAACGCCAGAAAGAGTTATCTACGGAGAATTTATTATGACTCGTTTATCTTCTGTTTTTCGTTCTGCAAATGTTATTCGTCGCGAGCGTGCGTTAACAAATGACGAGCTGATGAAGCACGTCCCTAGTGTTTTCTCTGATGCAAAACATGAATCACGTAGTGATCGCTACACTTACATCCCAACGATCGTACTGTTAGATAAACTGCGTACTGAAGGTTTCCAGCCATTTTTTGCTTGCCAGACGCGCACCCGTGATGCGGGTAAGATTGGCCATACTAAGCACATGCTGCGTTTACGTCGCGAAGGTCAGATCTTAGGAAGTGAAGTTCCCGAAATCATTTTGCTGAATAGCCATGATGGAAGCAGCAGCTATCAGATGATCCCCGGTATGTTCCGTTTTGTGTGTACAAATGGCATGGTGTGCGGACAAACATTTGGTGAAGTTCGTGTACCACATAAAGGCGATATTGTTGATCAAGTGATTGAAGGTGCATATCAGGTTTTAGATATTTTTGATGGTGTGACCGAATCAAAAGAGGAAATGAAAGCCATCCAGCTAAACCAAGAAGAGCAACGGATTTTTGCTGATGTGGCGTTGTCATGGAAGTATGATGAAAAATCAGAAGGTAAGCATATTCCGTTAACCCCTGATGATATTTTAACGGCGCGACGTCATGAGGATAAATCCTCAGATCTTTGGACAACGTATCAGCGTATGCAAGAAAACTTGATCAAAGGAGGGTTAACCGGTCGAACTCCAAAAGGGCAACGCAAGCGCACGCGAGCTGTAACCGGTATCGATGGTGATATTCGCTTAAACCGTGCGCTGTGGGAGATGGCCGAAAAAATGAAGTCTTTGAAATCATGATGAAGTTGGCGGAGATAATCTCCGCCATTTTTTTTGCCTAATCGGTTTCACCAGGCTTGCGCCTGTTAAAACCGAACCCCCGCCCACCGAAAGAAAAATCTCACATTACGTGAAATTTTTCTTTCACCCGTCCGCCCCGAGGGGCTCCCTAAAAGCAGTCGTTAAGCGGTTTCGCTATTCTTGGATTCTTGATTTGCAGTGTTGGTTACAGCGTTTGAGCGAGGCGGTCTATTGCGCGGAGTATTTTTTTTCTTGCTGGCGTTTAGTATGTCTCGAATAGATTTAACGCTGGTTTTAATCCCCACGCTCTCAAGTGCGCTATGAATGTCATCGAGGCTATATCCTTTTTTGGTTGATAGCTCGATGATCTGATCTTTGATTTGTTCAAGCACATCATTTTTTGTCAGTCGGCTTGGTGTTAGATCAGGAAGGTCGCTTAACGCCATCTTGGCGACTTCAACATCTTCTGCGCTATACCACTTTTTATCAGCTGCTTTCTCGCTCATTGCCTATTTTCCTATCAGTTTTTACCACCAGATGATTCCTGATTATACCGACCCGCGATCAAGTACGCTAGAACTACGCTTTTCTGGCGTATGCCAGTGACTAGAAAGGGAAAATATCATATACTCACGCTCGTGAACTGAAAAGAGATGTGAAACGTGGGACAAGGTATGTTTTGTTGAACCGTCTTCACGAAGACGGCCCAACAAAACGCCTTGGTCAGGACTCCGTCCCGACACCCTACTGAGGTTATTTCACTATCATTTGAATGGGTAAATCGAGTGAAGAAGAGTGAAAAACGCCAAAGGACAGTCTTGTTTTTAGGCATTCGCTGGCTCCCAGAAGAAAAGGCCCAAGTTGAAGCTAGTGCCAAGGCAGCAGGCTTAAGTGCTGGGGCGTTTCTTCGGAGAGCAGCCCTTAACAGGCGCATAGTTCCAAAGGGTGACACCAAGCAGATGAGTGAAATCCTAAAGCAGGGTGGTCTGCTTAAACATCTCTACACTGAGATGCAAAAACAGGGGGCAATGACTACGGAGTTAAGTAAGGAATTTGCGAATACCCTGAGAGCTCAACAGATAGCATTTTTAAACTTTGAGGCGAATAGCCACAACAACGACGGAGAGTAGAGTGTTAGCGAAGGTGCCGGAAAAGCGGCGTGATGGCAGTTCCAGCTTTAATAAACTTGTCTCATACCTCATCTTGCGGGATGACGTTGAGATGGGTGAAACGCTGTCGCCTGAAAAACCTTTCGCTCGTAAATCTCGCTCTGAATCCGCTATCTTCAATGGCTTGGTTGAGTACGCGACTCGCAATGCGCTTCCTGATTCTTCCGATGTTATTGCTACTTTCCCTGATGGTCGTCAGCAGCTGCGCTGTGGTGATGTACTGACGGAAACCAACTGCTTTTCTCTCGCCACTTCTGCGGCTGAAATGAACATGGTCGCCATGCAAAATCGGCACTGCAAAGACCCGGTTTATCATGTGATTTTGTCTTGGCCAGAGGATGAGCGTCCAACGTCAGAACAGATTTTTGATTGTGCTCGTTACTGCATGAAAAACATGGGAATGGCTGATCATCAGTATGTTTTTGCTATCCATGACGACACCGATAACCTGCACTGTCATATGACAATAAATCGCGTTAATCCGAAGAGTTATAAGGCCGCATCGCTGTACAATGACCACTTAACGTTAGACCGTTGCTGCCGTGAGATGGAGCTGAAATATAACTGGCGTCATGTGAATGGGCCGTTCATGGTTAATGATGATGGCGCGGTTGTTCGCAAGCATCATTTCTTTAAACCGGCACCCGCTGCAGCGCGTGAGTTAGAGATTTTTAGCGACCAAGAAAGCCTGTTCTCGTATACCGTTGAGCATTGCCGTGACAAGCTGGATAAGCTGTTTTTGCAAGATGGCTATGATTGGTCTGATGTTCATAACATCATGATCGCTGCCGGTTTAGAGCTACGCCAAAAAGGGAGTGGTCTGGCTATTTATGACTTGGGCAATGAAAACCTGCCACCGGTTAAAGCCAGCAATATTCACCCAGAACTGACCCTGCAATCACAGCAAGAATTGATTGGTGCATTCGCGCCAGCTGCTGTGGTGCGTGAGATTAATCAGGCGGGTAAAGAGGTCTTACTGACGCCGGTTAATATCACCTCTCAGTATGATATCCGTCTGCATAGTCGTGACCGTGGTGCGCGTGCTGAGCGTCGAACTCAACGGGCAATGGCTCGCCAAGATCTGATTGCACGTTACAAGTCCTATAAGAATGGATTTGTGCGTAAAACCATTACTGCTGATGATGCGCGAACTCGCTTCCGTGAGTTGGCTGCTAGCTATCGTGTTCGTAAAAACAATGTTCGTTGGAGTGAACGCGATCCATTACTGCGTAAGTTGATGTTCCGTGCGCTTGAGGTCGATAAGATGAAGAGCATGGCTGCGTTACGCTTACAAATCCGCGCAGAGCGACTGGCATTGAAGACCATGCCTGGTAACACGCCGCTGTCATACCGTGCATGGGTTGAAGTACAAGCCACACGACATGATGCGGCGGCTATCTCCCAATTGCGTGGTTGGGCGTATAAAGAGAAACGTAAGAATCGTACTGCAGCGCTTTCAAACAACATCATTCTGCATGCTGTTGCTGACGACATTAAGCCGTCTCAGATTCGCGGCTATGATACGCAGGTTAAGCGTGACGGTGCTGTGGTTTATCTGTCGGCAGGTAAACCGGTATTGCTTGACCGTGGCCTGTTTATTGAAGTGGCTAATGCGCCTGAAGAAAAGGGCAAGAACGTGGCAATGGCATTGCACATTACCGACCAGAAGAGCGGTGAGCGCGTTGAAGTTCGCGGTGATAGAGACTTCGTACACAGTACGATTCAGTACGTTCCGCGCTTTAATGCGATGTCAGGAAAGCATGTGTCATTGACACACCCTGCACAGCGTCAATTGGCTGCTAGTCGAGTTGTGAATAATGAGCCAGCGCCAACACAAACAGCGCCACGCCCAGGGCAAAACGTTAAGCCACATTAATACATTTAACGGAAAGGATTGAGTGGTGAGTGAAGAGAATGTAGCGTTGCCAGTCGCTGACTTATCTGGGTTGAGCCCTTGTCTTCTCGATGCAGCACAAGAGCTCGTGACGTTGAAGTACACGCTAGATTCTAAGGCAAAGCAGAACCCTAGTTTTGTGCCAGAGGATCTGCATGGGCCAATGAGTGGCGGGGAGTATGGCCCTCACTTTGGCGAGACTTTTTTTAATTGTATTATCCCATTCTTACCTCATGACTCAGCGGAAAAAGAGCGTAACGTCATGATGGTTCCTACCGCGAATACGTTTGGTTGCAGCTGGCGTTGGTGGCCTGATTCGATCCTGCGCGAGGGCGAGGAAGACACAATAAGAGAGCATATTTTTTCCCGCGAGGGGATAAAGCGTTCGTCGTTTAGCTTCATCGTTGAGTTAGGATTGTTCTTACCAAACGAGGGGAAAAATAGGGTTAACTTTTGTCGTGCTCATGGGATTGAGCATATCCCGGCACAAGTGAGTAAAGTGCATTATCCTGCAGCCGAACAGATCAAGATTTATGCTGTGAAGTGTATTGGTGGCACAGATTATTGGGCCGTCTATGAACATCGATTTGTGCAAAAACTTCGTCACTCTGGTTATGCGTTGCCGTTGTTACGGGCGTATGGTGTTCAGATTCTGAATGACTGGCCAAGTGATTTACCGTCTATTATTTCAGTGCTCAGTCATGAAAATACGTGTACCGATACAACACGTTTTCATAACCCGGTCATCGATATTAATTTAATACGACAAAAGTTTGAACGTGACGCTGAATGCGCACGGATTGCTGAACAGCATACTAAAAAATATCTGCCATCATTACCTGTTAATAACAAGCCTTTTCTTCTGGCGTTGATTTTTCTTTGTTATATGCTCTGTTGTATTGTGTCACTTTTCAGTGATGGTTTGCTGAAAGAAATTACATCGAGTCTAACAATGCTCTTTCTTGGCATAATGATGTTTCTTTTGCTTCCTGTTTTTCGATTTAAATCAAAGCGTACTAAGCGGCGAGTATAATTTTTCGTGTAATCGCACTCACAGATACTGTTTTTTAGTCGATAGCCATATAGAATGGTTAGGGATTAACTTTTAAAAAATTACAAGGACACCACCATGGAATCTACCGAGATTATTAAAACGCTGACTAACATCCGTTCTCTACGTGTATTTGCGCGTGAAACGGAGTTTGATGTTCTGGAAGACATGCTGACCAAGTTAACTACCGTTGTCGAAGAGCGTCGCGAATCCGTTGAATTAGAGCGAGCAGAACAAGCTGAACGCCAAGAGAAGCTGGAAGCCTATAAGAAAATGCTGGCTGAAGATGGTATTTCTCTTGATGATCTGTTGGCTGTGGCTGCATCTGGTGTTGCTACAAAGCAAACACGTAAAAAGCGTGAACCTCGTGCGCCTAAATATGAATATACCGATGAAAATGGCAATATGAAGACCTGGACTGGCCAAGGTCGTATGCCATCTCCAATTGCTAATGAAATTGAAAACGGCAAGTCACTGGATGACTTTTTGATTAAGCCGGTGATTTAAGGCGTTAAGCGTTTAATTGCTGCTGAGCGACATTAAGCGAACACACTGAGACGGGGAGCTGCTAGCTTCCCGTTTTTATTTATGTGGTTCTTGGACTGTGCTTGGTTAAGCTCGGCAGATATGAAAGAATTATCGATATTAATGTGATTTTATCTTCAGGGGCGTTACGTGGGATTTGTCGTTGATGCGGATAGGCTACTTGTTACGGTAGATCATTCGCATAATAATTTCTGTGTGACCACGCCTGCCGGTAACCCGGCAGTGACCTACCACAATGGGCTCAAAATTACGTCGGTGTTTACACGGACTAAAGGCAAAAGAGGCCCGGTAGGAGACAACTGCCCGATGCTGTATGCCTTGAAGGGGCTACACAGTTTGACGACACGCTCTCGTGATATTGGCATGTTGCACGCGAGTTTTCGGCAGATCCTGCCGGCCTTTTTGGCGAGTGGTTTTACGTGGGATTGGATTGTGCCGTTGCCATCCAGTAGCCTGGTCTGTTCGACGTTTGCGCGTAAAGTACACCAACGTACTGACATTGGGATTGTACAAGCTGATGCGCTGATGAAGATTACAGCGGATCAGGCAATGCGCAACGTCGAAGGGCTGCGGATTCAGAGCAAGGATAAGACCGTTCTCAAGGGCGATATTCGTCGTTTTATCCGGGACTATGGCGCTGCAGCGCCTTTTCAGATTAAGTATGCCAAAGCACACCTTCGACACCATATTCACCCTTTTATGTGGGGGCATGTGCCAGCGGGAACTGCGCCGGCACGTAGAGTATTACTCGTTGATGATATGGTAACCTCGGGAACGTCGTTACTCAGTGCTGCTGAGGTTATTAGGCATCGTTATCCGACAGTAGACATAGAAGCGCTGACGCTGTTTGGTTCGTCTCGATAGCATGAGAAATGAGTCACGCAGACTGTGTGACTTGATATGAGTTCATACCTAAGCCGCGCAAGTTTTCTTGCATTACATTGGCTGAATGGCTATCATTCAACCAAGGATTGACGGAAGCGTCAGCTGACCAATCCTAGAGCTGGTATGAGCGGCCTAGCTCTATAAATTATATAACGTCGCCCGCGCTGCGCCTGTGTACGGCCAGATCGTAAGGATCAGATAGTACGCACCTTAGAGAGCGGATAAGGCAACCTCGCAAGGTTGAGAAACATTGCAGATACAGAATTTGCGGTATGCAACACAAAAGGCACTCAGTTGAGTGCCTTTTGTCGTTTCTGGGCTTAGTGTTGGCGTTTTTTGTATTGGTTGACAGAACATCCATTTTGCACGGTGACAAATCGCCATTTTTGCACTGTCATGCCGGTTACCATCAACGGTATTTAATCCCAGAGTGAGAGAAGAAACGTTACGCCTAAACCAACAGATAAACTGATGCCTATCCATATGCTATCAATGAGGCCGGAGTGCCATACCTTGAAGGATAGCGTGATAAAGCTGATGATACCTGCTAGCCATTTGAACTTATTTGCAGTCTCTATGAGGCGTAGTGTAGAGGTGAAGATAAACAGAATCATGCGTTGAGCGAAGAAAGGTATACGACGAAAAAACAGTCCAAACTTTGTCGGGACATATATGCTTGTCAAATATTCGGTTTGACCTATTTTCTGTGCTATCTGTACTGCTTTGATGATTTTGAACTTGACGGCTAACTTTACAGCGATTTCGCGGCGACGAGTGAATGCCGCTGCAACATCTTGTTCAGCGAGGGTTACTGGTTCCTTTAAAACCTCTATACCCATAACTTCGAGCTGGTCGTCGCGTAGCCTCTCGTAGAAGTTGTATGGTGTCAGGCGTTTAGCAATCGTTTCTTCTATGATGCGGTTTAACAAGTAGTGCTTAATCGTAAGCGTGAATTTTCTTTTCATTTACTATTCTTTATCAGGTAAGTGAACGGCGTCGTAATGTGATAAAAGACCAGGGCCACGCCAGAGTAAAATCCGTACTTGGAAGAGGCGCAGGGCTGGCCATCATGATGACGCAGCCGGCGTCGGTAGGTTTATTCTGCGTGTGGTTTATCGGTATCCGCTTGGAATGATGCCGTGTTGATCTCAGCGACTATCACATCTCCCTCGCTTATCAGTTTAAGATCAGCGTCACCATTGAGATATTGACCATCAAATTTGTAGACCCAAGGTATGGTGGGTGTTACGGGAAGGTGATAAATCTCATAATTAAGGCTAATATCTTTAATGTCTTTTTTTTGAGTCAATTCGTACAGGTATAAGCCAACATAACGAGTCACAAACATAAAAAAGAGCATGATCACGATTCGTTTCCAGAGTGCTTTTGTCATGGTGTTAATCTTCGTTTTTGTATCAGTGTGGGGGCTATCGACACCAGAAAGGTGAAAATAGTGGCTACAGGCAGTTTTCCTTTTACTTAGCCCTAGCGGCAATATCTGCTCTAATTTGCGCCATCTTTGCTTCGCAAGCCTGCTCAAGCTCGTCGTCACAAGCAGCTATCGCAAATGATTGGATGGATTTGAGAAGCACATGCAGCAGGTATTGCTGGTCTGCAGCTATCTTCTCAGTGCCGAGAAGTGCCAAAATATCATCTAGCCGGTTCATCACTGCAGATCCCCTTATTTTGATTTTTCGCTGATAGCAGCATCCACGAGCTGATCCAGTTCGCGTATCCGTTTCACCAACCGAGCAACGGCGCTTTGTTCGACGCCGTAATGCTCTGCAGCGCGAGTCTGCGTGATCCCTTCACACAGGTGAGCCGTGGTAGCCGCGACCACGTTGGCGCTCTGTGCTTTGGTCAGTTTGAGTAAAATGTTGATGTATTCCGGCGTCATACTTGGCCACTTTTGCATGCTAAATCTCAAGAACACCTATTACAGGTAACTGTTATAGTGAGCATAACAGTTATGTGTAATAGTCTCAATGTAACCCGTTAGATCTGCAGATAAAAAAAAGGGGCCATCGGCCCCTTTCTTTCACTTATGGCCCCGCTTAGCTGCGGCCAGTAGCTCGCATAAATTCAAGAATCTCACTCATGAGCATTACGCGCTCCCAAGCGATATCCTTCAACGCTGGACGATCACCGATACCAGCAATCTCTACAATCAGATTTTGCAGCGCTTGCTCATCCAGGTCATAACCATGGTCAATGACATAACGTCCAACGAACACACGGAAATTCCCCTTGTCGAGAGCATGTGTGGTATGCCATGAATCTTGTTGAAGCCAGTTATTCAATGTGGTCATACAGTCATTTGATAGTTCAATTACCATTTCATAACTCCTTAATATCAAAGGTAAATGTGGATTCACATTGTAGCCGATTAGGTGACCGATAGATATCACGACAAAACGTTAGATTGGCCACTGCCGGCAACGACAGTGCCATCATGCGATCACTCGCGCTGCGGCAAGCAGCTGAGCGCTTCCTCGACCGGCATGCTGAACGTCACGCCATACTGGCGGCCCACATCCAACGCGAACACCTTGGTGTAGATCTCGGTGCTCTTGAGCTCGGTATGCCCCAGATACGCTTGCAACACTTTCGGCGGCACATGGTGCTGCAGCAAGTGCATCGCGAAGCTGTGCCTAAACACCTTCGTGGTGATGGGCTCAAACGAAAAAGTGACGTTGTCACGCTTTGCCCGTTCGACGGCGGCGGCTAACCAGTTGCGCGGGGTTTGGCTACTGCTGATCTGCCATATCGGCGTCGCGCTTTTGCGGTACAGCCGGAACGTCTCAAAATACTCATGCAGCCGGCGCACGAACCCCGGATCAAGCAACGGCACGATACGGTGCAGGTTTTCGTCTTTGCGTGGGCGACCTCGGCCCCGTTGTTGCTGTTTGAGGGTGCGCAGTACCACGAACGGCTGATCGCCGGCCAGGTTAAAGTCCACCGGACGCAGCGGCATGGCTTCGGCGACTCGTGCGCCGGTATTCCACAGCAGCTCGATGAACGTGCGCTGGCGCAAGTCGGGCAAATACGACAGTAAGATGGCCACTTCCGGGGCTAACAGGTATTTAGGCATGCCACAGCCTTGCACCAGGGCCATTTTGCGCAAAGCCAGTGCGCTTTGATAATCGAAGTAGCTGGCCACATCCGTGTTGGTTGCGCTACGTGAAATCTGCAAATGGGTGTGAGGGTATCTGTTCAATTTTTTATTCTCCGACGCGCCACAAAAGCCAGTTTGGCGCACCTGAACCAATGTCGTTTCTACCTAAACCAGTATGATGACTTAACAGGGTTACGCGCCTCCGGCGCAAAAGCCGATCGGGGGTAAAGAGCCCAGAGCAAGAGCGAAAGTTTGTGATTTTCGCTGCGCGAAAATGGGCCTCGATGTTGGCCACGGCCTCCGGGGCGTAAACGCCCTGTCGGCGTCGTGGCGACCGAACGGGGGTGATGGGCCTTAGTGTGACATAACCGGCGGCAGTGAACGATCACAATAAATCGGGAGTGAGCAAAAACGGGATTGGGGTATTTTTCCTTATTGGACGAAATGCCCAATCGTGTAACGGTGGCCATCGTGGAGTAAAAGTCGGTCCCACCTCCGGGGCAAACCCTAAGTGCTTGATATTGACCTTGGCCATGTCCCCTGCCGGCGCGAAATGGTCACTTTATCCACAAAATCGGGGGGTAACCGTGTGCATAAGCGTCCGGAGCGCGCCGAAAACGGCGTGTGGCCAGGTTGGTGAGTCCGACTGAAAACCCCAAACGCCAAGAAAAGACACTCACCTTGTATATACACTTGACATATCCCATGCAAGTGCCACACTTGGGATATACATGCAGTATATACACTTAACGAGGTGTTCAAATGGAAGGCAGTGTCTTTTTAAGCAACCGCAGTCAAGCAGTACGGCTACCGAAGGCCGTAGCGTTACCCGACGATGTTAAGCGCGTGGAAATCGTTGCTGTAGGCCGCTCACGCATTATTTCGCCCACTGGCGAAGCGTGGGATGCGTGGTTTGATATGCTCGATGTCAGTGATGACTTTATTACTGAGCGTGAGCAGCCTAATACCCAAGAGCGTGAGGCGTTCTGATGCTCAAATATATGTTAGATACCAACATCGTCATATTTACCATTAAAAACAAACCCGACCACATGCGTAAGCAGTTTAATCAACATCAAGGCCGGATGTGTATTAGCACCATTACATTGATGGAATTAATCTACGGTGCCGAAAAAAGCGCAGCACCAGAAAAGAATTTAGCTGTGGTCGAGGCGTTCGCCGCCCGTGTAACGGTATTAGATTACGACGCCTTAGCCGCTGAACACACCGGCCAAATACGCGCAGAGCAAGCGAAAATAGGCAAACCCATTGGTGCCTATGACCAAATGATCGCGGCCCATGCACGGAGTCGTGGATTAATAGTGGTGACGAATAATGTGAGGGAATTTGAGCGAGTGGATGGATTACGGATAGAGGATTGGACTGCGAAATAAGGAGTGAGAGCGGAAATGATGGCAGCCATAGAGTACGGCACCACAATATACGACGTTTCTATTTGTAGGTTGTAGGTAATACAGTTGCTCTCATCAATCAGCGTTATGTGATAACATCTTGGTTGTTTATTATTAATTTAAGCGTGTTATTTAATAAGGATGTGACATGACTTACCTCAACGAATTTAAGGCGGCATTAACACGCGCTGAAAAATTCAAATTATCTACGCCAGAAATATCACTCACTCCTAACACGGTGATAATGAGTGAGGATAAAATTAACAATCTAAGCAACATTATCGCCCCTGTTTTTGAAAAAATATTAAGCTATGATGAATTGGTGGGGCAATGCATGTCCATCAATTTAAGTGCCCTGCCTCTTCTTACTGAGTGGCTGCAATGTCCCGTCTACTACACAATTGGCTGGATTGATAATGGCACCGAAAAAGGGATATACAAGTTCGATGATGATTTCATTGAAGAAAAACTAACTAGTGGCCACAAAGAGAGCCTGATCAACCTTCATGTCTGGTTGACATTGCCGAGTATGGAGATCATCGACCTCACCATTTGTACATCATGGGCTGTTTTAAACCACTCTGAAGAAGGCAAAGGGCGTGTACTCATCAAAAATGCTGATGATCTTACCGATATCAAGTACAGACCCATGCTGATTGGCGATGATTTTTTGTTTAGAATCGGCTTAATTAAACCCATAACGTGGCATGAATTCAATTAAACGTCTATGACGTTAACGTATAATTACCTATAACTTAATAGCGATAGAACTACACAATGACGAATGACAATGCTGCATCCAGACTGCTAGCTATTCTCCAACAGGGAAAAGCATTAAATAGCACAAAACCAACTAAAGATGCCTGGATGTCAATTTTAGATGTTGATAAAAATCAGCCTAATTATGAAATAGAATTGACAGCTAAACTGGGCAAGGTAATGTTGTTGCCCCATGAGATTAATGTACTACTGTCACAGTATTATCCTACGCAAGTGGGATGTTTGAGTCCCGCTCAATATCAAATTCAAAACGCTTTCACCAAACAGGATTTTTCGAGAACATGGAGCACATTCATCGACAATATTGATAGTCATTGCATCAATAGCCTCTCATTGGCTTCTGCATTACTCGGCGAGAAACTCAATACTAAATTGATCGATGATGAGAAATTGGCTGAGTTCAAGGTCACGGTGAGTGAACTGCTTAATGAAGTCATCACATCATCATTAGATGATGAATTTAAACGCTTTATGGCTCATCACTTACAAAAGATCCTGGATTCCATCAACTATTATTATATCTCCGGTGCAATGCCTATTCTTGATGCAGCAGAGTCAACCATTGGCCATGCTGTTATTAATCCAAAATTCAGGGAAGAGATGAAAAACACTGACGTTGGCTGTAAAATATTTAAGTTCATCAGTGTATTATCTGATGTAACGACTGTTGCTACTGCTGCTCAGGGTGCTATTGCACACATTTCAGGGAAAGGCATTCCGTTTTTTTCTTAGTCTCATATATCAGTTAAGGCTGTCATTTGACAGCCTTAACCAGAATTAAAACATGTTGTAAATTATTTCTTCTATCTTAGCGTTTGCTTCTCTAACCTTTTTCAGGTTATAAAGATGCTCAACCTTTCTATTCATTACATCATGAATCAATTTCTTATTACTAATGTATGATTCAGCCAGAAATGAAATGCTTCTATCCATAATAATGTCTCCTTATTCTATGCTGAGCGATATTGCTCATAGTATTTATACTCAGCATAAATAAGCATGGAATAACAGCCTAAAAACAGCTATTTTTGTCAAAACACAAACCATAATAAGGAAACATGCTCATACTTACTGGCAACGCTACGCAAAATCTGTACGCCAAGGAGAGGGATTACCCACCATTTTACAGTCAGCGAAACCAACATCAGGACGATTCAAGAACAGCAAACAACCGCTTTGCCTCCTTGGCATTGATAGAGCCTTTCTGCAAAGCTAGCGGTATCAAATGCTCACGAAAGGCTCTCTTGTCTGGTATTGCATTCAGCAACCACTCTTTATCAGCAAGAGTCAGTATATCGTTATTCACTTGCATGTATTTCTCTACAGCGCGTCGATATGCCCCTTCATAGCCATATCGAAGGATAGCCGATTGCCAATACGCACCACTCTTCTCACGAACAGCAAAAGCCAACGAAACTGCCACGCCATTAATATGATTGATTCGCCCTAATAAACCACGCGCTACAATGTGTGGGCCATAATCCCTCACCATAAGATATGGCTTATCGCAAACCTGATCCAATCGATATGCTATGTTATCGAGCACACTGGTATCTTTTATGCCTAAAGTTCTTGGCATAAACTCAGTAAACACGCTTTTATCAGGGATGCATTTACATAACGTATCTTCTAGGGATGCGGGTAATTGACGATCTGATATATATAAATTCACCGCTTGCCGAAAAGCCTCTTCATACCCGAACCGATGAATGTAAAAGGTTTTATGCCCTCCCTTTTTATATTCACCACTCACCCCCGATATAGACACAGAAAACACCGGGTAATAGCGTTTTACTTTACCACTCACTGCTTTCGTTGGCTGTAAGGAAGCCCTAAGCCCAGGTGCAATAGACGAAACAGGCGAACTACTATTCATACATAGAGATGAAGGTAATTCACCCCTCTTACTGGCACGATTAAGCCAAGCATGGTGCTTTTTATAGGCCGATACTAACGCACCTAGACGATCTCCATTTTTAACAGGGAAAGTCATCTCTTCTGGATGTTCGCTAGCTGAGAAAGAGTCAGTCACAAGGTACATTGCCCTTGCGTCGTTATCCAAGCCGTTCGGATGGTATGTGACGGTCATTTTATCCCTGCCTACATTAATTATTGTACGTGCATTAATTGTACTCTTTTTGCACTTGTTGTCAACCATTAATGCACGTGCAATAATTTACGCATGAACAATAAAAAAACTCGGCGCGGTGCGCCTACCAAGCCTGATAGTGAGAAGCACTCAGAGCGACTTGGCGAGATCCGGGTCATGGCCGCTCAGTTAGAGCGCTATCTGAAAGCTGCAGAGCTGGAAGGAAAGTCAAAATCAGATTGGGTGCGGGATACCCTCGACGCACAAGCTAAACGCACGCTACAGCTGTACAAGGAGAGTTGAAGGTGGGAAATTTTTGCATGCAAAAATCTTAAGTACATAACAGTAGATTTTCGCATGCGAAAATTGTCACTTATAAGCCGATAGATAAAGGCCATTGCGGAAATGATAGTCGGTTATCTGAATGACGAATAATAGAGCTAAGCGCCTCAAGGTGTCGTTCTTCCATACACTCTTTCATCGTCTTAACCGCCATTGTTTTTGGTGCTCCTTCTGAATATTTCCCCGCTAAACAATATTGCGTAAAGTCATTCACCATCTGTAGTTTTTCTTTATCTCCCCCCGCCCACTCTATCAAGGCATGCACTCTGAGATCATCGCGGTCAGCGATGCGTTGCTTAAACTCGCCACCCCCCATACCAACAAGAAAAAACAACATCATATATAATAAAAGCACGCTATATTTAATCATGTATACAATCCTGTTTGGTATTAATATTGCCACTCATGCCATCCTGTATTACCCCTGACCTCAATCATACTTCTGTACGATGTGACAAATAAGGCCAGCGGATTGTTAAGGCTAGCGATATAGACAATGTATTATTGTTGAAAAATGTATTTATAACGCCAAACGGATACACGATACGTGTGGAGTGTGCGGCTATTGATTTTTACCCATAGAAGCACGTTTGCGCTTATTCAGCGCCCCGTAGCGTTTGGCGTCTTCATTACCGTAGTGCTCGTTATGCAAGATGTCTTTATAATCTTGCACAAGCAAAGATAACTTTAACATCGTTGACCGCGATGGTCTATATTTAATACAGGATGGGGTTTTAATCCATTCTCCACCGCCTATTTTCTTTTCATACAAATAACCATAGCTATAATATTTATTGGCAATCCACACGCTATAAACAACACCATCCAGTTCTACTTCTAGAGTAGCGTTACACAATTTTATAACTGTTCCATTCGCCATCAGCATGCGCAGTGCACGATCCCATTTAGCGTTGAATAAATGATGAAATCGATCCAATTCAATTTCATTACGCTCTTTTTTTGATGATGAAAAACCGAATAATTTATCAAAGAATTTTTTCATTACATGACCTAAACAAGTTGAGAGACAAAAAAGATAATGAGCCGGCTAAACATAGCTAGCCGGCTTGTAATCACAAAGCAGGGACTATTAGAAGCGTTCTAAATCTGTGGGAGAGATAAAGTCATCAGAATAATCATAGCCAGCAACGTCCTGATACCAGTCGCCTTGCCCTGCATCATCTTCGACAAATGGCGGCATATCACAATGCTCAGGCGTCGGTTCTGGTGCCTGATTTGGCTGCATAGCGTCAGCTACCTGCTCTGTTGTAGAATTTGCACTGGCGTTATTTTTATGCGCTTCTTCAATACGCTTCTTGGAAATCCGAATATTTTCCTGCTCCCGTAACCACTGATAACGGCCTCCGTTTTCAGTCAGCTCTCTAACAGCAGTCTCAAACAGCAGCGCTCCCCGCTCTTCTTCCGTGTAAACAACATCATTTCGGTTATCAATATCAGTCGTTAGAGAAGTTAACGCCAGCAAGGTTTTATCCACTAACCGCGCATTCAATCGCCCATGCCATTCATCCGGTGCCGTTGTCCTGCAAATATCCAAGATATTATTTATCTTTTCTTGCGATACCGGTCGGCGTCGCGCAGCTGCTGGGATCTCAATACATAGGTCACTAAAGCCAGGTCTTTTGATTGGGACAAAACGGTTTATTTTGACTTCAAGTTTGGATGAGATTTTTTCGTTATCGGGAATGTAGATAGAGTTACTACGAACCAATTGATCCTCAAAAACAAGAATCCCTTCGCCGGATTTCAGTGCTTTAAGCTCAGGTAACTCAATATTGTCTCTGTCGCGGAACTCAACTCTATCAACATCCTGATAGCTACCTATGCTGGTACGATCCATGGTTCGCTGTTCTGCGTACTGACCTGTACCACCAACCGCCCGGATCATTTTTAATGTATCTTCGGTATCCTCCGTCTTCATGAATTGCTTGGTGCCTAGGTTAGCATTAACGGAATGCACCTCTTTGCCGTGTCGCATCATGGCTTGAATGTCCTGAGCCAGGATAACTAGCATATAACGCAAACTACGCATCTGAGCCGCTAATTTATCCAGGCCAGGTGCAAAATAGTAACCCACTTCATCACAGAGCAGCATGAATGGAAACTTGCTCGCGAACTTCTTCACCGTCAGCGTGTGTTCAGGTGACCCCTCAATTTTACTGCCGAGATCCTTCGCAATATTCATTCGTATATCAGAGATATACAGCTTACCTAACGTCGCAGCTTCGTTATCTGAAAGCTCCAAGGCAGGAATGAGGACAACAAGTGTGCGATCGTTATGCAAAATATCTTGCATATCAATATCACCACCATCCTTGGGGAAGATATGGCCATAGGTGTCATTGAACATGCTCAACATACGAGTAAATTGCTGTATCAAGTAGCCGTGTTGATCCAATGCACCCTGTGACCATTCGCTAGGCCGACTAACCAGCTTCATATCAAAACCAGCCAGATTAGCTAGGTAGTTTTCCATGGGTTTATAGCCGTCTTCGTGCCAGCCTTCATCTAATGCTTCACGATACAAACCAACAAACTTAACCAGGGGTAGATAAGATTGGATCACTGATTGCGTCAGCATAATGTTGTCACGCGCACGCTTATAGCATAGAGCATAAATCAGGGCGTTCATCATGGCCCGGGCCTTATCTTTCCACCCCTCATCACTACCATTCCCCGCCGGTAGTAATGACTCCATCAATTGAATAATAAAGGTCGGACTGCCATAGGCGAATGGATTAGTTGAGTTGGTCTGCGGTCGAGATTTATCCCCGGCGATCAGCTTTTTGAAACGGTCATCATTGCCCGTAATAAAATTCAGTACATGCCACTCATCTTCTTGGCCAAACCGTCGAGCCATCGACCAGGTTGCCACAGCAAGGTCGATTTGTGCTTTACCATCAGAGATACAACAGCCTCTGGCCCAGCAGAGCGAGTTGAGATACAACGAATACAGTGTTTCGGTTTTACCACCCCCGGTGGTCGCCATAATTTGCATATGTCGTAGCGCATCCGAGGCTGTAAGCCAGAGCTCTTTGCCACGATCTTTTACGCGCCCCATCCCCAAACACAATATACCAGCCGCCTTATCACGCTTTGGCCAAGGTATATTTAAATTAAGGAGTGGAATATTCCAACTTAATTCCCGATCCGTTGATTCATCCAATCCACCCACATCCATCGGTATCCGCAGTGGCAAGCGAAATCGTTGATCATTAAACGCAATCATCATGCCGATACAAATTGGCAACGAGACGAGCAGTGTAGCCGGCGATAGGACGCCGGCTACAAGAGATAACACCAGAGTAAGCTGTACCGTAAACGGCGACAGCAATAACCTTTCCGCTAACTTACTTTGGACTTGTCGGCTTATCAGCCGGCGTTCCACCGGCCCATTACGTCCATTCATAGCCATTACATCACTCCTTTGCCGCACCATTCAGAAATGCACGCAACGCAACATCACTGGTCATTGCTTGCAATGGGATCAAGCGACCATCGTCGCTAATCACCGTTGGTGTTCCAGGGAAGCGATACATGTCGAATGCCAAATCGTTACGCGCCAAGGCATTCAACCCAGCCTCACACGCTGCCGTTGATTCAGCAGGTGCTGACGGGTTCAGCATCCCAGCACTCAGGTCGAAGAGCTTGCCCCACATCTGCGCTCGCTTTTCAGCGGGAGCGCACAGCATTGGTGCAACGAGCTCAGCCGTTCGCGCTTTACCGATAAGCGTTACAGGGAAAATCTCAACGTTATATTCTTGCGATAGCGCCTGAACTGTCGGTTCAAAAACTCGGCAGTTTGAACAGGCAGGATCGGAGAAGACATAAAGTGAGCGAGGATGGTCAGAAGAAAGTCGAATGGTAAATTCTTGTTTTTCGGCCCCGTTTTTCAGACGAGAAGCTAACAGTTGTCGAGCTTCAGCAGCGTCCTCGGCTGAAAGCGTAGCGCGTTTTATTGAAACGGTTGGTTCAGGTGCCGGCATTGGCTGTTGCGGTGCTTGTAGCTCAGGTACGAACCGTGGTTGTCTTTGGTCTAATATTGGCTCCATGACAGGAATTTCAGCGCGAGAAGAGTCAGTCAACGAATACACCCACGACCCAACCAAAAACATAAACATGACGCCAGAAATTGCCAATACACTTTTATTAATGCGTTTTGGTGGCACCTCTACTGCTAAGTCATCGGACATTTTCAACAAAGCATCAGAGATGAGCTGCATTACATGGTGCGCTAACTCAGCGTTCGTAGTCTCAAATAACTTAGTCGAACCGCATAAAGCCGGATACATCACTATACGATACTCACTATGAGCCTCATCACACTCCAATTTCAGTGCATAGTGTTCCGATTTCGGGAAGTGGAGATTTAATAAAACTTTATCACCTGACCGCATCAACAGATGTTGGCCACAGATTTCAACAGAAGTGTCATTAATATTATGTGTAGACATGGCGTTATCTCATTTTTGGTCGGAAGGAATGTACGTGACGGTGAACATGGTTTTCTTCTGAAGCATTATCAGGAGACGATTGATCGCATTCATCGTCGTAGTCTTCCTCTTCTTCGTCATTAATAGCGGGAGATGCCAGTGTTGTTTCATCAATCACCGCACCGATATTTCGCAAATCTTGTTCAAGCCCATCGATAGCCAGAGTCATAATTGGCTTACTCAAGCGGACACGATAGTGAGCAGCTAAACGTTCCCACTGCGCTTGGCTAACAACGCCAGCGCCCTCAACAAATGGCCAAGGTCGGCCCGAGGAAGCCAGGGAATACCACAGCGTTCTGTCCAGTCCTTTTAACCAACGAAATCGGCGAGTAGGTAAATGCAGATCATTGTCATGTAAAGCAGTAATCGCGGTACGCACATAGTTAAATTGCTTAATCCAACTTTGTGCAGCATCTGAAGCGGTGACCTTTTTGAACGCAGCGTTAGCCAATAAGAGGTTTGGATAGCCGATTTTGTTGCGGTATTTACGATCTGATTTAAGTACCGAACGATTCAAGTCATCCAGCAATTTCTCGGCCTCTTCTCGCTTATCAAGAAAATGCTGTAAACCGAAGATGGCGAACATTGCTCGCTCATGATCATTAAATTGCTCAAATTCGGTGCCATCCTTTCGCATCGGTTGGCCCAATTGTTCAGCAAATAACTTTTCGGTGCGCTCTCGGTTTAACCGGTTATTCACTACGAGTTTATGTTCAACAGCAAACTCATCAGGCGTCATCGCGCTTTTGTGCTCTTCCGGATCGACATTGAGCAACAATGATTTCTTATCACCGTAGCACAGTGCAGGAATAATCGATGGTGAAAAGTGCGCCATGATCTTCGGGAGCGTTTCGATTGTGATATCTCGGCTAGTTCGACTGACTTGGTGACGACGAACACAAATAATACCAACGACAGTCAGTGGAAATAGAACAACTAACAAAATCCCTGCAGTCACATCCATAACCGAGAAGAACTGTGACCATGAAACGTTTTCGGCAGCATTATGCGTTTGTGCGAGCAAATTTATACGCCACACAGCATCAGCGTGAAATCGTGGAATATCGGCAATCCCCCACATGAAGTAGAGAACTGTAGTTGTTAACTCAATCGTCGATTGTCGGAAGAAAATAGCTGTAATGGCCACGATAACGAACAGGCCAACAGCAGCCAATGTCCAGTCATTGTTTGAATGAACATCATTGCGGGTTGGTTGTGCCATAGGAAACCTTGGTACGGTTGTAGTAAAAGAAGAGGCACCCAATGGGTGCCTCAGAATGAAGGATGTAAGTAGCTAGGATTGAATCAGCGCGGAGGTAAAATCAGATTAATTTCATTAGATTCAGCAATTCGCTTAGCTTGATGCTCAACATACCCCGGAATGCTGTACTCATAACTCCACTGTTTAGCACGCATTGCATTGATTTTTTCATACAACATGGCCGCTTTTCTGGTATTAATTGTCACCGCTGGTAATTCTGGGTTACCGGTATAGATAGTGAGTTGATTACCTACAAGTTCAATTGATTTCCAGTCATACATGCCAAATCCCATTACACGCACATCTTTAGGGAAAAAGAAATTTGATATTTTGGTATCAGGATGATTGATGTACAGCAATGTACCCATTTTGGTATCAAGAGCGACATAAGCCAACCCAGTCCAGCTCATTGATACATTTTGAGGCATAGGCTCACTTAACCCTGTCTCTGAAAAAAAAGACACAAATTCCTTTATATTCTTTCTTTGTTTTAAAATAGCGTTAATCGCTATAGCTATGGCTAAAGGGACTATAAATGATGATATAGCAATCAACTTATCTGAAAGATAACGACTGTTCATAAATTCATCAAAGTTAAAAACGGAATAGATTGCTACTGGTATATGAAATGGCAACACAAAAAACATATACATACCAGACAAAACGCCAGCAATTGCCACAGGCCACTTTTTACTGTAAGTATCAATACGCTTGACAGTCATATGTATCGTCCTAATCCCATCTCTAAATCTCTTACTAGTTTGGCTTTAATCAGCGCGGAGGCAAAATCAGATTAATTCCATTAGATTCAGCAATTAGCTTAGCTTGATGCTCAACATAGCCAGGGGTGCTGAACTCATAATCTAATTTCTCATTACGCATAGCATTGATTTTTTCATACAGTTCATTCGCTTTAGCTGTATGAATAGATACGGATGGCAAATCAGGGTTACCCGTATAAATAGTTAATGTTTTACCGACTACGTCAATAGCTCTCCAATCGCTTATGCCAAACCCCATCACTCGAACATCTTTTGCAGTAAAGAAGTTAAACACTGTAGTGTCAGGGTGGTTGATGTACAGCAATGTACCATTCTTTGTGTCAAATGAAAGGTAACTTAATCCTGTCCAACTTTTTGCCACATTAACAGATGAAGGTTCGTGGAAATGTTTTTCTTTAAAGAACTTCGTGAATGCTTTAATGTTTTTATTTTGCTTGTGAATAACTCTACCCAGCAAAAACATTACCAAGCAAAAAGTAATTAACAAAAAAACACCAAGCCTTACGTCAGACGATTGAAAACCATAAAACTTAACATAAGGATATAAAAATCCAACTGCAGCCGTATGCAATGGTAAAATGAAGATCAAGTACATCCAAGTAACTGTACCAATCAGAGCTACAGACCACTTTTTTGAGTATGTGTCTATATGCTTAACAGCCATTTACATCCCCTATTCATTTCATAAATGTATAAAGTTCGCTGTGCTCACGACCACTGAATGACACAGCAGCAATAATTATGGTGTTATCGATTATCTGGTAAGCTAATCTAAATCCTGATGCGCCAAGGTCAATTTTATAAACATCAGACTCCCCCATTAGCTTTATAGAAGCTGTATCTATACTCATCTTAATTCTTTGAGCAAACTCTTTTTGAATATGCCGACTAAGCGCATTCCATTCTTTTAGCGCATCAGTTCTAAACTTTACAGTAAGGCTCACTGATAACGCTCCAAATTAACATCATGCAATGTTTGTTCTGAACGCTCTTTGACCAAGATAGCTAGCTCTTGATCACCAATGTACGCCAGCATCTTCCCAAAAAGATCTGCAGGAACACAATAAAATGCAGGCTGGTTGCGATTCAAAATAGCTACTGGATACCCATCGCCCGAGTTTACAGTAGCCATTGGGTTTGTTTTTAGTTCTGTAACACTGGCAGTCACACTGCAATGAATAGTATTAGGCATAAAACCCCCACATCAAACCTTACATCATGACTTATTATACCCCGAAAAGACCTATTAACAAGTCTTTTCAGGGCTATACTGTTCAAGCTATCTACTCATTGAAACCCATCTGAATTTCCAGAGGTGTTTTTCTGCTCCATGCGCTTCATTCCTGGAGCATGACCAGCCTTACTGCCAAATCCAGCAAACATATTGCGAGTTGATTCAACTGCACCTTTCATCAATTGAGCAGCTTCACGTCCACCCAGCCATGCAATGACATAGTCAGGCAAATACACCTGCAGACTAAAAGCGGACTCCACTAAATGCGTGCACATTCTTGCATAGATCATGAGAATACCAATAATACTTACCAAGCCTGTTATCGAATCCGCCTGGACGTTAGCCATAGCAGGCAACATCAATATGTTCAGTAAGGTGCCAATAGCCACAATAACAAGACTTGCAAAAAAGAAACCAAACACCATTAATGGAGGTCTAATTGCGGCATCAATAAGAAAGACGTAACCATAGTTTGCGCGACTTCCCTTATCTTCTTCCGTTCCAATATGAGTAGCTGACCAAAGCGAACCTGCTGTCGTCCCAATTAATACACTACAAAGCCATGATGTAGTTGCCGCTATCCAATAAATTAAAGGAACAAACGCGATAAATATTGACAGGGAAAACCCGATACTAAGCAACACCAGAAGAACAAAGTATACTATTGGCGCTATTGCGCCGATAACACTTTCAGCCATAATCCCAGCACCAGAAATAGCATTAACTATTTTACCAGCACCAGTACCATTTCCCCAATCCACAAAGACTTTAGCTGCAGTAAACCCAACAAAGGTTGCCTCAGCAGCGCCAAGAGTATAATCCCCAATAGCTTTCATCTGCAGCAATGGGTTGCTCTGCGTTGAAACATCTGGATTATCACCTCCCATCACAGAGTTAATGATTAAGTTTGTAAACCTAACTCCATAAGCACCATTCATCACTTTCAACAAAGCAGAGTTAGCGGATTGAACATCATCAACATTGCTATTACCTGCAGTATTCACTGATCCGAGAGGTGGTGTAAATGTTGAGTTTTTTCTCTGCGCGGCTAACGCAATCTTAATCTCGTTAAATAATCGACCTACACCTATCTCACCAATAGTAGATTTGCTAGTAACTACAGGACTTTTATTTGCAATACTATTTAATTTTTGATTTGCTGTAGCGAAAGACTGATACCACGCACCTAATGAGATCCAGCCATTCCGTTTAAGGTATGCTGATAGCTCGCCACGAACAGAAGTCTCATTATTAACCGAGGATGCTGCAGCATTGATAGTATCTTCATACTGCCGAGCAGCTTGCTGAACCTCAGACTCAATATCAGGTAACGGCGACTGGTCACCATTCTGATGACTAAGCCACGCATTAACGAATTTTTCCGCACTATTAGATAGCTCACTATTAATTGTAGAGAATGCACTTTTTTGTGCATTCTCTAGCGGCCCGGAATTTATAGGTACATTAAATGAAAACCACCCTCTTCCTTCTGATGTCTTAGGCAGCGTCACGCTACCACAAATAGCACTACCGTTTGTTATTTTGATTTCATTGCCATCAGCAGAGCGTTGCACTGTCATTGGAGGCGTGCTGCTTCCACCGCCTTGATGCATCATAGACTGCTCTCTATTTATGGCAGCCTGACATAGATACATATCAAATATCCCCCTTGCGGCGGTGATTGTTTCTCCTGATACAGGCTGCATAATCATAGACTGTCCATCCATGATGGTATCTGCAGCTTTATCTACTAATAAATTAGCACTGCCCACCCCCATAATTGATGCCATCCACAAAAAAACCAAATTGGAGATAGACCATCCTGATGGCGTTGGAACCAATGCCATGAATCCGGCAAGAGACGACACTGGAGACATCATCGTACTCCCTTGGCCAAAAACACGGCCTCGATTCCCGCTTAAAACTGTAGCTCTCAGTGTTATTGCAACAAACCAGAAAAAAGCCAGGCCTGCAATAATGCCATTAAATACGCCATATAACTGACCGATAAAACTCACATTAGCTGGCTGCAGTGGATTATTTACCACATCACCAAAAACCATAATTAATAGCTGACGTGATAAATCTGTATTTCGTACAGCCGCAGAGTTTATTGAATCAAAGTTAACGCTATCTGCAAATGCCGGCAAAGCAAAACATGCAAGCAAAAATGCTGGCATGAAAAGCAGTAATCTTTTCATAGTTAGTTCTCACGTGACGGATGAGGTTACAAGATGACTATCAAACAGATAATGAAGGAAATCAGTCTAGCTTCCAGCTTAAGATATCCTGAAACCAATGATTGGTAGATTTCCAATCAGCGAACGACCCAAGTTCATAGGTTTGTAGTTGCCAGATACGATATTGACAAACCAACGCTTTAACGAATGACAAACAACCAAAACCAAGCAGCATAAAAAACATGCTGAGTGCTCTACATATCGCTACCGTCGATACAAATACACCAGATGAAAATCCAACAATCGGTATCGAGATGGAAATTACAGTTGCTATAACAACCAATGAAAGCCAAATTCGCTTATTGGTTAAATATCTGGAAATTAGAACCTCACGGCTATATCCACTTGCAGAAACAGCCTCATCAAACGAAATAATATCGTCTGAATTTTTTCTTCTGTTACGCTTAAACGAGCTCACTCTCTCTTTCAGCTTACTACCAGAGTATTTTATCGCCCGTAGGACACGGGCTGATTCAGATAAAGGCAGAAAAATATTCGCAGCATGCCAAGCTACTTTTCCTTTAGTTACTTTTCCCATTAGCGTATCGCTCCTGCTGCTGCTTGCTGTAGTTTCTCGTCAAGACGAGGCTGATAATATTGAGCACTACTTAAACTTAACTGCTGGCCAGAAATGATTGCGTTCTCCTGCAGCTGCTGTTTGATCCCCAGCAACAGGGCATTTTGTAAGCTCTGCACCCGAATTGACTCACGCATCAAGTTGTCTCCTTCCATCTCCTGCAGATCCGTCAGATAATCCGTGTTGGCATAACGACGATTGACTTCAAAAGACTCAAATTCGCGCAATGACATCATGCCCGTTCGCTTCGCTTCAGCTGATGCATTTTGCTCAAACCATGCCTTACTTGATGGCGTCTGCAGCGCTTCAGCCAATACCGCTTTAGTTGCCTCGTTAGGCTGGCTCGCAGCGACCATCGCCAGTTGAGGTTGTTCTGCCGCACTTTGAATCGCAGCATGCTCCGTCATCATCCCGATGTACTGACGACCACTGTCTGTTTTGACCTCACCTTTTTTCAATGACCGCCCAACATTACGCCGTGACGAGTTTTTTAAGTACATCATGGCGGCATCTGTTTGCTCCTGGCTAAAGGTGAGATCGGGAACTTTATCTTCAGCCCCTGCACCAGAGAGCAATGAGCGAATTTCTTTATCACCACCCGGCAAATCTGATACCCCACTACAAAGCTCACCCCACGCATCCACATCTTCTTGAGTGCAGTAACTGGCATGAATGCTAGCCGTGGTGAATAAATCCTTTTCAGGCGCTTCAGATTTGCTGTTAAGTACCTTTTTAATAGCGGAGTTTGTCACTCCGCCGCCCTTCGCTAAACTTGCCTGCTTCGAGCTCGCTTGGCGCGCTATCTGCGACGCTTGCCCTGAAGCGGATTCACTACAAATTGATGACGGCACGGTATAACTACGCCGAGCACTCTCTAAGTTCTCGACTTGCTGCGCATACGTCGAATATTGCTGCATATTCTCGGTCGATTGCTGGATCATCGATGCAATCTTGTCGTTACCCGCACTGATAGCGCCACCAATTTGCTGATTAGTGGCCAGAATCCCCGTCAGTGTCGTATTAGCAGCGCCTAACTGAGGCACAACCTGAGTCGAAATAGGCACGCTACTTGTGACCTCTACCGGAACTGCATATACCTGAAAACCAGATAACATCAGACTGCCCACACAGGCAGCCAGCATAGATTTTTTCATGGGGTTACCTTGAGAGTTAAATGTTATAACCACGCTCAGCGATAAGTTCGTTCGCTAGGCGAGCAATAACATTACTGTGGTCGGTTTCTTTCGCTTCTTTCTGTCGAAGGTTGATAAGTTTCTCAGCACTACCGCTTGGAAATGCCTCTGCCAAAATGCTACGAGCAGTACGCCCATCAAGCCGCTCATAGAGCAAATGACGTAACGCTGCATCTTTTTGCGAAGAGTTCAATGCCCACAGCTCTTTAGGCCCCAGCGGGTTTTTCAGTATTTGAACAACGCGACCCGTTTTCAAACGAAAGCACGCCAAGAAGGTAGTACCACTGCCATCAGGTGATGCACCTGAACCTAAATGCCTAAAAAGCTGAGCCGTATGAAGAGGCACATTAAAGTGCTCAGTCAAAAGCGGGAGATCATCATGACTTACTTGCATCAAGTACAAGCTGTTAGCCGACTTTAATATTTCTTTCGGGAAGTGATTTAAATATTGAGAGCTCAGAACAGTACGAATACCGAATTTTCGGTTCTCCAAGTCTTGGGTAACAAGTCTATTAATGATGAATGGAATATCTTTAACATTATGCAATTCATCATAGATTTTCGTTTTCACCTCCTGAGATAACTGAGTTAGTCGCTCATAATGAAACTCTCTATATATATCAGGAACCACTTCCATGAATTCATCTTTATGCTGAGGCAAGTCATAATGGCCGGCGGCAAGTTGCCCAGCGTAAAGATACATCAACCCAGTTTTAACCTGACCCGCTAACGTGTTCCCACCAACAACGTTGTTCAAGTCTATCGCAATAATCCGTGTGTCTGGGTTTAATTCAAACATCGTTCGACCAGATAACATCTGGTATGTACTCAATGCATCTGACAAACACCGACTGATGTATGACAGCAATTTTTCGTTGCTACCGTGGCGCGTAATCGTGTCAAACTGAGCTCGAATATCTTCGTTGTTCAAATGAGTTTGTAAGTCGCTGAGTTCTGGCATAGCTTGATAATGCGCTCGTGTAGCAGCCTTTAACTCACCTTTTAAAAACAGAAGATCTCTTAGCTCATACCATGTTGTTTTTCGCCACCACTCATCCTGAAACTCATTACGCAATCCAGTTTTATCAATAGCCTCATCAACGCTTGGCTCAATCGTTGGTGCATAACGAATTGGATTTATATCAGCATTATTCTCAAATGCAGCATCGATGACTTTACTTAAAATCTGACGGCAATCCTGTGCATTTGGAGGCGAGCCCGTTTCCGGATTAACACAAATCGTCTCACAAACACTCAGCATATACTCTTTTTCTGGAGCCAACGGAAACTTCAGCCCAAACTGAACATCAAACGGATTTTTACAATGCTCTCGACTATTTCTCAAAACCATCCCAACCACTTCATGCCTACGTGAAGCAGGAAGCGCATCCTGAATTAATCGAACTAATCCTTGCGCTGAAAATCCTTTATCCACATAGGACAGAAACGGCAAATTATTCTGCCCAGAAAACAAAACAGCCTCACTAAGGGCACCCAACGCCACCGACTTACCCGTTCCTGGCTCACCCGCCACAATCTCTGTAAATTTAGTCTGTAAGCTACTCGCCAGCTTCACAGGAAACGGTTTTCCATCCGGTGTCATAAATACAATGCTCGCATCATCAGCCCACGGCGTGGCTGGGCGCTGAAGCGGCAACAACGCAAGTGCTTTAGATAGTGGAGGAAACATCATTGAAGGGATACTTAAGACATTTGCACCAGGAAACGTTGCTACCCATGCCCCAATTGGATTACCAAATGTTCCCGTAACCTCACATACCCCCCACGCTTGTAACCCTTTTTGCAATAATGTGCGATTTCGTCTAGCCGCTTGTTTTGTACTACCCCAAGTGCTGGCACTAATTGTCATCCCACACACAGGATCTTTCTCATTAACACTTTTCAGCCATTCAACAGAGTCGTACACAGGTTTAATCGGCGGAATTAAAGCAGCCATACTAAGAACAACTTTTTTGCCGCCAAGCATACTAAGACCATCAGGCATAATATCCATTCGGATTCGCCATGGAATGCGAGAACTAATCTTCCCAAATAGCTGACTAAACGGCTCTGGGTACTGAGGCGCAAGAGATAACGCTAATGTGCTGTGCCAATAATCGTCGAGATGTACGAAATCACCATCAACTTTTGGCTCACAGTTGAACAGCTGATAGCGCAGGTGTGGAGACAACAAAATAGAATGATCTTTACCTTTAGGCAATCCATGTGGCCATTTAATATCGCCAGGTAAAAATGGACGCCAACGAGGGGATAAACTATTACGCTCCAGCTGCTCACGAAGCGCAAAACCAAACTCACGCGCATTCATTAAGCGTAAACGCGTACTAAAATCGCGTCCTTCACCTTTATATAAATATTTTTCCAGAGAGCTGACAAAAGTGTCATGCCGAATTTTTAGCCCTTCCAATTCATGAAGAACCGGGTTCTGGCCATAACGAGCAGGAGGCAAAGACTTCATGAGCTCATTACGTCGCTTGTCTTCATCGCGAAGATCTGACGCTGAAAATACATTCCGTGAGGTATACACCACAAGAAAAGCACGCTCTCGGGCGAGAAAAGGAACCATCTTCTCAATACGCTCATCAAGAATATCCGTCAAACTCTCCAGACCCATTCGACGAAGACTGCGATACTGATGCTCTAACAATTTATGTAACTCATCACGTGCCTTTTCTGGATCACGCTCAAAAACGAAGCTAAGTTTATGGCCAACTGATTTTAAATCGCTAGTCAGCGATTGTTTCAATTTTGATACATAGCTACTAAATAGAGAACTATCACGCTTCTCTTCTTCAGTGATGGCGGTTTGCTCATTGAAAGAACAATATGTCCCTTCAATTTCAAAAACACTGGCGTAATGCCCATGCTCAGTCCCAAAAATGTAAGGAGCATTCATTTCTGGCCGCTGTTTTTTATCTTCCTCAGTTAGGCCTATGACCGTCTGCAAATCGCAATACTGAGTGAAATCATGGCCAAGAGCATAACGAGAGGCATAGGCTAGCGCTTCTTCCACGCATTTAATGCCTGCAATTAATGGATTTTTCATGGTGTGAGTTCTCTTATGACAAAATCAGTTACGACTGTGGTACTGATTCAGCAAGGAAAGCCAAGTAGTTGTAGGGGTATCAACGGCATCGATATGTTTTCCCAAAATCTCAGGGTTTGGAATAAGTGCGATATGCCGTAAGCGCTGCTGAAGATCTTCCCGAGTAGAGGCTGATGCATGCATTAATGCGTGACCGAACTCCCCCGGATGACTGCTACCCCAGAATGCTTCTGTTTCTTTTCTATGTGAGGTTAACCATTGCAAAATAAGATTAGCACCTTGCTTCTGGCGTTCATCACCCTGTTTTCTTGCAATAATGACGGCTCTTAATAAGTGGCTAATATCTTCAGGGGCCAACTCCGGCAAATACACCATAACCCCATCGTTTGCACCTAATTGATTCAAATGACGGCCATAAATACAAACAGGACAAGCTAATCCTAAATTATTATCAGCCGTATTTTCTGGGTTGTTATCTCTGAAAATAAGTACATTTAGCTTGCTTTGACAATGACAAAAACCACAGTGGTTATTCTGTAATGCCACTGCACGCTGCTGTAGCGATGCTGGAACAGTTTTTGACTCATGCCCCCATACCTGCTGCTCAATGCCAAAATTTTGCAGTCGCACAGGGAAAGTTAACCGTAAATACTCAACCTTTACCTTTTTCCATCGCTTGCCATTTTTACGCAAGTTTTCTGTCAGAATCGATGACTCTAGTGTCGTTAAATGTTCCATCAATCTGGCTAAAGAAAGCAAGTTTACATTGCAATCACAGCCTGCTTCATTTCGCGTTACACCACAGTAGTAAAACTCACTGGACAATGGTGCAACCAACTGGCTAAACACAGTATTATCAGGCGCTCTCAATTCAATGCGAGAAGAAGATATATCAGCATCATCATCCGAGAGACATGGTTCAATTATTACCGGGTAAATAACACTGACGTTTTCCGGAAACGGACTCAAAGCATCACTCCTTATTGATGATTAAATGCCCCGGCATATATGCCGGGGCATTAGGCTAATTAGCTGATGCTAACTGGGCTCAACTGAATGGTGTTCTGACCTTTTTTGATGAATTGTTCAATGGCAATCAGAATGCAACCAACACCAATAAAGGTTAAAATTGCAGTCCATGAAATTTGAGGGTTTTTCTTCTTGGCCAACCACAGAACAACCCCAATAACTACACAAGCAACGCCGCCAAACTTAGCCAACTTGATCCAACTCCCTGTTGATTTTTCAGCCCCATCGGCAACCGCATTAAACATACCAAATAGATCATCATCAGCATGTGCTGGTAACGCCATAAAGCTAAACACCCACACTAATACAGCTACAAAACGGTCTCGCAGAGACGCAATAGCCAGCCATACACGAACAGATGCAACCAAGGTTAAATTACGCATTATTTTCTACTCCATTTGATATTTAATTAGTTCCAGGTCAAACCCAGAGTGTTTTGCAGCGCATCAAGCAATTGAGGATTACACGCAAGTAAAATTCCACAAGTCATCATAACTAGGCCGGAAGATACATCCTCCCGCGCCGATAAGCCGGTATGTCCATCAACAAGAGAACGTCTACATTTCGATATCCCCATAAAAAAATATAACCAGCCAACAGTACTCAATAATGTAAGCACTGCATTAATTGCTAACTTTGCCTGCCCCAGAGATTCAGGGGCATAAGCAATGGCATTTAAGGGCGCATCATTAAAACTCAGTGTATGCGCCGCTTTATTCATCATTTGTTGTAAAGAAATTAAAGCCACACCAAAAAGAATCGATGCGAACGCTTTTAACTGACTTGCCGGTTGACCTCTTCGAGACTGCCTCACAACCGAGGCTAACGTCACGATACAACCGAGAAGGCCAAACATGAGCCCAAGAGCAAAAATCAGCCTTAGTCCGCTAGCTTTCAGATTGTCAGCCACATGGATCAATATCTGAATTGCATCCATACATCCCCCTTAGCGGATGGTGCCTTTATCCGTCACTACCACACGACGTGCGGGATCAATACTGCGTATAGACAGGCCTTGAATATCATCACCAGGTCGGACAGCCCACGTGCTGCCGCTATGACTGATCCACGCCATCCCTGTGTATGCAGTGTGAACTTTCCATCCCTTAATACCTGCTGTAGTGCGAGCGTTCGTGCGTTGAACAACCGGCTGCGAAGTTCGTTTTTTTGCTACTGATTTAGTTTGGGCGCGCGGCGCTGCAGCTGCTGCTACCGATGCAATTGGACGTTGCTGTAAGTCCTGCAGCAATCGCTCTGCCGCCAGTAAACGACGCTCCAACTCAGTGACTCGTCGATCCAAGACAGTAATAGCCTCCTTATTTGCCTCACCTGATAGCTTGATTTCGTCAAGCTGGCGTGTATCTACTACCGGTGTAGCAACTTCAGGGGGGTTCACCTCTGCTACCGGTGTATTTTCTGGCTCAACCACGGCAGGCACAGGGGAAGGCAATGCCAGCTCGTCATTTGCCGGTACAGATTGAGGTGGCTCATCAGCGATAAACTGTTTCGGTGGAGGTGAATCAGGCCATGTGACATAAACAGCTAAAACAACGATAGCTGCAGCGGCAATAGCTAAATCCTTTACCTTA
Source organism: Plesiomonas sp. ZOR0011 (assembly GCF_000800945.1). Taxonomy (NCBI): domain Bacteria; kingdom Pseudomonadati; phylum Pseudomonadota; class Gammaproteobacteria; order Enterobacterales; family Enterobacteriaceae; genus Plesiomonas; species Plesiomonas sp. ZOR0011. The sequence continues at coordinate 5,662 of NZ_JRKB01000117.1, read as the reverse complement.
AATCCCTTAATTTGAAGTGGGGCTTTCTTAGTTTTTTCAGTAGCTTTGGGCTTAGATGGCGTATCGTCTTTATCCACTTGAATTTTTGACACAAGTGGGTCATGCGGCTCTACGTCCTCATCAAAAAATTTATCTGCCATACGAAGTCTCTTTTATTGGCGGGTGAAAGCGTTATTGACGGGTTTGAATGTGTTTTCTGTTGGCGTATTTGTTTCTCTGTCGCTCTCTTTAACTGCGGACATAAACAGCAACGCAATACTTTGCCCACGTTCGACGATGACTTGTTTAACCGGCAGTTTTTGCGCATCGTTGGCAACAACTTGGCCAGCTTGTTGGGCTGCACCACCCAAGATAGTGCCAGCGACCGCTTTGCCATCCGGCATCCCTACTCGTCCTTCAATCGTACTCATACCGTTGCTCAAGATTTGAGTGTTGGCGCTTGCATAAAGCTGCCCTCCCAATCCTAAGCCATGAGCAATTGCAGGTAGCAAAATGCGTGTTGCATAGCGATTGTTCACACTAGATGCCACTGATGATTGGAGTGAATCAGGCATAGCGGCCCACACATCCACACGCCATGTATCCTGATTCCATGTCATTTTGGTGAAATGAATGCTGACACCATCCCCCGCTAATTGAACGCCATTTGACATCAACATGGCTCCAGCAAACTTGCCGGCAGGAATACGCGCAATGACTTGCGAACTCGTGTTATCAGAATCAATGGCAGTATCTATCACGCCGCCAGGTCGAGAGCCGGCAGGGATAATCACGCGATCCTGTTTGCCACTCGGCCCGGTAGTCGCTTGCGAGTCATTAGCAAAAGTCGGAGATAAACTTTCAGTCCATTCCGCATACGGATTAACCTGTACGGCATTGTTTCCTCCACCTTGCCCATTAACTACACCAGCCACGGTAGCAAGTTGGCCCGTGGGCGCAGCACGCTGGGTAACCATCTCCTTGATAAGCGCTTCGAGTGCTTTTTTCTGGTCAGGATCTATCCCCGGAGCCGGTACTGGCTGTGGCTGAGGGGGGTAATATGCGACAGAAGTGGTTTGCGGTGGCGGTGAGACTGGCGGAGGTGTAATTGGTAGTTCTTGTTTTATCGTTCCAGAATCGAGAGAAGCAATGAAACTGGTATTATTTTGTTGTGCCAGCTTCGCCCCTTCCGCATTACTTTCTTTTAGAACCTTCCTGTAATGCGGAGATTCAGGAGCATCTTTACCGGTACCATTAAGCGTATTATCCACATTAATTCTTGACGCTGCCGGCGGTGGTGTATTCATCCACGATATCAGAAGATAGATACCAAAAGATAAACTCAAAACAGCTGCAACAATTATTGCACCCGTTTTCTTTACATCACGACTAACGTCCTTTTCAACATTTACGCCCATATATCACTCCAGAGAAATGGAAAGGTATTCCGTTTTACCCGCGTGTGAGAATGCAACTTCTGGCGTCAGAGGCAGTTTATATAACAACGTACCGTCACCCGACGCCTGAGTTAGCTCAAATTCATCACGAATCTCACTACGAGTCCGAATATAAAGATCATCACCCATCTGCCAAACCTGAGTATTAGGAATGGCACCTTGGCTCTTTAATCGAATAGCGTCTTTAGGAGGAACACCATCTAAAAATGCTTGTAGCGTTGCATCATTAAGACCGATTTTTGATTGGCCTGATGGCATTTTTTTCGCTTGAGGGCCACGCTGTGGAATCCGTAAATCGAGGCGAATATCAATAACTCGCGAGTTAGCTTTACTCTCAGGCTCTCCACTGTTCACATCAATAATGACGGGAACAGCCAACCCCTGCAGATACACCGTAATATTTCCACGGTCATACTGTCGCGTCGCCTGAACGGACATTAAGCTACTGCCAGGAATGTAATTCACCGCAAACCGGCTGTTTGCATTATAAGGCGGCGCAGCTAGCGGCCACGGTGCGCCTGTACTATCAGTAAACATCACTGAGCTGGCCTGAAATGTTGTTGTCCGTAAGACGGGCAACGACGCACCAGGGGAAAGATTAACGGTCAACGATGAAATTCGCGGAACAACATCTGCTGCTTGCCATGCTCGACCTCGGCTCGCTTCATCCATTGCTTTTCCCAGCATTTCTACACCGGCTTGGCTACCCAACGGATTAACTTGTTCCATCGCCCATGCCTCTGCAGCGGTAGGCGGTGCAGGTGGTGCGGCTTGACGCAATGGCGCAGTAATGTCTGCTTGAGGTGTTGACACATTAGGCTGTGCTGACGTCGTCGGAGATGCATTCGATTGAGTATTAGTCTGGACACTTGCAGTACGAGCAGGAGCCCATTCAGATGCGATAACAGAGGAAGATGACAGCAATAACATGATTGCTGTCACAATTCTTTTTTTCATAGAAAGTCCAAATTTTATTATCGAGCGTCACGTGTAACAACAGACGTTGCTTCAATGCCTATTGGTTTCGCGTTGACATCAGCTCGCTGAATACGAATAGTGAAGATAAAGTTTTGCGATGGATAACTTTTTGTTTGCCCATCTAAGCTAAGCGTCACGGGATATTGAACATCCCAGATATAAGGCCCATTCTCGACTTCACGACCACGTCGGTAAATTACGCCTTTTCGAGTCACATTTGCTGACATAATCAACTTATCCTCAACAACTCTTTTAAAGATGTTTGAATTAGTCAGCGCTGAATAATAACTTCTAAAACCAGACTCAGAAAAATTTTGCTGCTGGTCGTTAATTTGTGAACGGTAGTTCTTGAAATCAAGCTGAAAACCTTTCCGAATGAGCTTATCTCCAAAATCGATAATGCCATCATCTGAGTATGCTGGCTCACTTGTTGGATGCTGCTCTAACACACTGCCATTTACCGTAGCGAAATATTTTGTCTCCTTCTCCACAGCTTTAATTCCCAACCAAACGACAAATGGTGTCCATATTGCTAGAAGCAATAAAGCAATTAAGGCTACTTGCAGCGCAGTACGTGCAAATTTCGCATTCAACATATTTTTTTGTTGAGCGACTATCGCTGCCTCAAATGGATCAAGTGAATGGTCTAAATCTTCAGATGGCGCAGATGATGAAGCCTCCATTTCGGAGGCTTTATTATTTTCAGTCACAAGTATGTCCTTTCAGTTCAGAGAGATGAAAGAAGAGGGTTTATCACTGCTTGAGCTCGGAGGCGCAGAAGCCGCCGGCATTACTTGCTGCGGCAATTGAATTGGCTGAGATTGAATCTTCGGTGCATACGAACTGTACGATGACAGCTGATTCGATAACTGGTTAGTTAGCTGGTTAGTCAAATCACCCCACGGATCAATCGTGGACGGGACATAATCATTGATTTTGTCCCGTGCGGCCTCACAGACCTTTTGCCCAATTTGGTTCAGTACATCAGACAAATTGGGAAACGTCGGTGCAGTAATTGTCGTAGAGATAGTGCCAAGGCAATCGCCGAGCGACGCAGAAATTGTATTCTGGCGTTTCGCCCACGCCTCCGCTGCCTCTTTCGCCTTGTTGTAACCGGCCTGACTACCAATTTCAGCAGCAGCCCCCGCACGACACGATGCAGCATCAGCCGCAGAAACACACGCCAGAAAAATGAACGTGGAACACAATAGACGAAACATGATGACCTCACATCGTTGGTTGAGGGTGCGCCGGCGCTGCCTGCATGCGAGGTGCCTGTGCTGGTTCTTCAACTTTCGGCGGAGTGTATGCCTGAGTGAATCCAAGCTGGTTATGCAGGGCCGGCGGGATCTTTTCCGGGGAAACCAACGGTACAGCAAATTTAGGCGCGTCTGGCCCTTTCATCTGGAAAGCGAAAGTATCGTAATTGGATACACCATTTGCGACGTTATTCACTGCCGAAGCATGACCGATAAGCTGCAAATCTCCATTCGCTTGAACTGCATTTATCGAAAGCCACGTATTTCCATTATTCCCCTTGCAGATTCGGGCTAAGACATTTTGCAACTGCCCTTCATGACGAACTACACCCTGAAGATAATTGCCGTGACCTTTAACTAAATGCGCCAACACATCACCATTTGCGTCTCGCGCCTGCATGACCACCGACCCAGCTGCTTTTGAATGCGTTGGCAGCGGTACATTAACTGGCTGCGATTGCGGTGTAGCACAACCGGCACCATCAGGCGTGGTATAAAGCAAGCCATGCCCTGTCGGCGGAGCAACAGAAACAGAGAGCTGCGCAGATTGAACAACATTCTGCTGCAACGTCCAGAATGCATTGCCGTCATAGGCTGATAGCTCAGCAGGTGCAACGGCATTCCGGTCAGACACCAATAAACGATTATCCTCGGCGGGCTTAATTGCCCATTGATTTCGATGCGTCTCCAATGGCTTAAACCCAGTGACAATTCCGTTATCATCCGTATTCGGAACATTAATAGTGACCGGTTTTTTGCCGAGAAACTGCAGCTTAATCATGTCTCCAATTTCTTTGCCGCTATCTGCAAGCGCTTGCTGAAGTTCAATCCCCCAATACGTCTTATTGCCGTCTTTTGTCCGCAACTGCACATAGAAACTCTCGCTCTTATTCTCATCGAACAAATAAGGCGCTTTGCCGGCATCAAGTAACTTCCCGGTCAGACCTGTGCGCAAGACCTCTCGCTCAAGCACGTTAAGTGGCGGAGTTTCAGATTGAACACTTGATTTATTACTTGGGGCGCTCATTACAGGCTCAGTTGCAGCAACTGGCGTAGGAGCTACATTAGGCTGAACGGCAGTCACTGGCGCAGGAGTATCTGGTTGAGCAATAGGTTCATTCGATACGGGAGCCACAGACTCAGGAGCCGGAGCCATCGAACTATCTGGCGTCTCAGCAGCACCAATATTCAACCCATTTTGCGGAATATCATTTTCAGCCCGAGCCTTTAATAGCTCTTCAAACTGCTTCCGCTGCAGTGGATTCTTCAAATGCACATCAATCTTGTGATCCGCAATCAGCGTCATCGTTCGCAGAATAAAATCATCGCTACCGGTGATTTCTACAGCACCACGCTGATTCGCTTTAGCGGATAGTAACGCAGCCAAAATCATGCGGTCGTTCTCGCTAGATTCTGGCGTAGCCATCACTATACGGTCACCGTAATCTCGGAAAGCATCTTCACCATCCAGCGAATACACCCAAGTTTTACCATCTTGGCGGCTTGTTAAACCCTGAAGTAGTTCATCCAGATTAATCGGCGTTACCGATGACTCCTGTGGACTAACATCACCAGGCAAACGACCGAAGGTAAAATTAAAACCGTTCTCGACAACCGGTGGAACATCATCAGAAGCAACTGAATCAAACGGCATAGCCGATTCAGGCGCTAATGTTGCGGATTCAGATGGTTCAAGGTCGGCTGTTTCTGGCGTGGAGGTTGCTGCTAATTCAGGGGATTCAGGAGATGCTTGTTCTGGTTCATTTACCGCCGGTTCTGGTTTATCCGGCTCTGCTGTTGGTTCTGGTTCACTTGCCGCTGGTTCTGGTTTATCCGGCTCTGCGGTTGGTTCTGGTTCACTTGCCGCTGGTTCCGGTTTATCCGGCTCTGCGGTTGGTTCTGGTTCACTTACCGCCGGTTCTGGTTTATCCGGCTCTGCCGTTGGCTCTGGTTCACTTGCTGCCGGTTCTGGTTTATCCGGCTCTGCCG
>NZ_JRKB01000116.1:0-1020 GCF_000800945.1 Plesiomonas sp. ZOR0011 | reverse complement strand
TAGCAGGCCAAAATTGTTCGCCGAATGGCCTTGAGGGTCGCGACACCACTGGCGCGCCACTGATTTGTCAATCCGGTGTGTGGACAAAAGGCGGTAGCGGTACAGCAAAAATCCAATCGTTTTGGCTAGATAATCCAACAACTCTCGGAAAATGGGATTTTTGTTATCTAAGCATGGTTCGTGATATTGGTGCGGTAAAAGTAGACGTCCAAGTGTGGGAATCCGCTGGTATATGGTATGGCGCTCGGCGCGGGTATACCGAAGGTGCTAGCGCCATTTGTGTTTCATATCAATAACCTATTCACATGTTATGACATATGAGCAGTTACCTGCGCCGCCATAACCGCCGGGGTAGAAACTCCATTCGTCCCAAAAACCACAAGTAACTACTCGATTACCATCAACTGTAGCTTGCTGACCGCCAAAGTAAAACGGGTGCCTGCCGTGGTAGTTGCTGCTATTGCTCACGCTCCATTTACATTGGTTCTGAGAGTAGCCTGCGGGGATAGGTATCTGCTGACCATGACTGATGGCTCCTGTATCTACATAACGCCCTGCAGGCTTACGCCACGCACCGGATTGACAATTAGAAACATACGGCCTGACAGGTGGCTCTACCGTTGCCAATGCTGTAGGCGGCCAGCGTCCACGACTGGCCTGATTTGCTGATTCTGCATCCTCGCCAGTTGTTGTAATCGTAATTCGCTGTAGCTAGCGCACAGTATTTTCTAGTGCCGAGACTGATAGTTGTTCCGGCATGAATCTCGCCAGAAAACCAAACATCTGTCTCGTTGGATAAGGTTTTCCACGCACCGGATTGACAATTATTGAACAACCAATTTCCCGACGTAAGGACACGCAATTTGCCAGCCTCCGGCACGACACTGACAAGTGGATTGAGTGCTTAGTTGTCCTGCGCAAGTACTAGCTGAATTGTTGTCACAAATTGAGTATGGACATTGGTAAAGTGATGTATTTGTGCCTTTTCCTCCACTGGATTGCCACACGCCGGATTGACAA
>NZ_JRKB01000115.1:0-282 GCF_000800945.1 Plesiomonas sp. ZOR0011 | reverse complement strand
CTATGTAGCTCAGCTGGTTAGAGCACAGCACTCATAATGCTGGGGTCACAGGTTCGAATCCCGTCATAGCCACCATCTTTTTTTTAGCGCGGAAGTGGCGAAATTGGTAGACGCACCAGATTTAGGTTCTGGCGCCGCAAGGTGTGTGGGTTCAAGTCCCTCCTTCCGCACCATGTCACTGATTTAGGTATTGCAGATTTACGAGATTGGGGTGTCGCCAAGCGGTAAGGCAGCGGGTTTTGATCCCGCCATGCCCAGGTTCGAATCCTGGCACCCCAGCCA
>NZ_JRKB01000114.1:0-36652 GCF_000800945.1 Plesiomonas sp. ZOR0011 | reverse complement strand
CCGTTTCATGGCTTGCGGCGTGATCAAGCCACTTTGTACCGCACGTCGTGGGCCGACTCTGTCCTTGTCAGTTCCCTTGACGGCATCGCCATAGTCATTGGCGAGATTGGAAAGAATTTGCAGCAGAGTCGCAGTCAGCAGTGCCAGCACTGTGATCCCTGCATGGAAGCGTCCTTGCCACATAGCAACCGCAGCGCCGGTGACAATGGAGGCCAGGGCCAGCGGCAGCGTACGCGGTCGGGCGGCTTCCAGCCAGATGGCAAATTTAGAGTTACTCATGGATATGGCTTCAGGCTAGTTAAAAAATGAGCGTGCTAGTTTACCGCAGAGCGTCGACGGCGGGTATGCCTGTTTTTGGGTAGTGGCGTCGCCGATAATCAACGGCAGACCCTAAACAGCAGATAAAATAAAGGCGCCGTCAGCAGACGGCGCCCAGTCCAACCCGATGAGCGCGACAATATGCACGCCGTCATCTGACGGGCAGCGCTTACAGGATAAAGCGGCTCAAGTCTTCGTCTTCGACCAGCTCGCCCAAGTACTTGCTGACGTAATCGGCATCGACAGTCAGTGTCTTGTCTTGACGCTCGCTGGCTTCAAAGGACACTTCCTCGAACAGACGCTCCATCACGGTGTGCAGACGGCGAGCACCGATGTTCTCGGTACGCTCGTTAACTTGGAACGCGGCTTCGGCCAGACGGCGGATCCCTTCATCGGTAAACGTCACGTTCAGCCCTTCAGTGGCCAGCAGCGCTTTGTACTGCTCGGTCAGGGAAGCACTTGGCTCGGACAAAATACGCTCGAAATCACCGGTAGTCAGCGCTTCCAGCTCAACGCGGATTGGCAGACGACCTTGCAGCTCTGGCAGCAGATCCGATGGCCGTGCAACTTGGAAAGCACCGGAAGCGATGAACAGGATGTGGTCAGTGTTCACCATGCCGTGCTTGGTGGAGACGGTGCAACCTTCGACCAATGGCAGCAGGTCACGCTGCACCCCTTCACGGGACACATCAGGACCAGAGCTTTCGCCGCGCTTACAGATCTTGTCAATCTCATCGATAAATACGATGCCGTTTTGCTCAACCGCGTGAATAGCCTGCTCTTTCAGCTCTTCTGGGTTCACCAGCTTGGCCGCTTCTTCTTCAATCAGCAGCTTCATTGCTTCGGCAACTTTCAGCTTACGCTTTTTCTTCTGCTGACCGGCCAGATTCTGGAACATCGATTGCAGCTGGTTGGTCATCTCTTCCATGCCTGGTGGGGACATGATTTCCACGCCTACGTTACCGGCGGCAGAGATTTCGATTTCGATCTCTTTATCGTTCAGCTGACCTTCACGCAGTTTCTTGCGGAAAATCTGACGAGTATGTGATTGTTCGTCAGTCTTCTCGGTCTGGCCCCACTGATCGCGTGCTGGCGGCAGCAGTGCATCCAAAATGCGGTCTTCGGCCAGCTCTTCCGCGCGGAAGCGGTTTTTCTCGATAGATTGCAGACGCACCATCTTCACCGCGGCATCGGTCAGATCGCGGATGATGGAGTCCACTTCTTTACCCACATAGCCCACTTCGGTGAACTTGGTGGCTTCAACTTTGATGAACGGCGCGTTAGCCAGTTTGGCCAGACGACGGGCAATTTCGGTTTTACCGACCCCGGTTGGACCAATCATCAGAATATTTTTCGGGGTAACTTCATGGCGCAGCGCATCAGGCAACTGCATACGACGCCAGCGGTTACGCAGAGCGATGGCGACGGCACGTTTGGCTTTGTCCTGACCGATAATGTGGCGATCAAGTTCGTGGACAATTTCGCGAGGAGTCATTTCAGACATGGTCAGGCCCTTAGCTCTTACTTGGCAGTTCTTCGATGGTTTTGTGCTGGTTGGTGTACACACAGATGTCACCGGCGATAGTCAGCGCTTTTTCCACGATTTCGTGGGCAGACAGATCGGTATTTTCCAGCAGAGCGCGTGCAGCAGATTGCGCGAATGGGCCACCGGAGCCGATCGCAATCAGATCATTTTCCGGCTGAACCACGTCACCGTTACCGGTGATGATCAGCGAGGCATTCTCATCGGCCACCGCCAGCAAGGCTTCTAGCTTGCGCAGTGCGCGGTCGGAGCGCCAGTCTTTGGCCAGTTCAACCGCCGCCTTGACCAGATTGCCCTGATGCATTTCCAGCTGGCGCTCAAAGCGCTCAAACAGAGTGAAAGCATCGGCGGTACCACCGGCGAAACCGGCAATCACCTGATCGTTATACAGACGGCGCACCTTACGGGCGTTGGCTTTCATTACGGTGTTGCCCAGAGAAACCTGTCCATCACCACCAATTACTACTTTGCCGTTACGGCGCACACTTACGATGGTTGTCACTGTGTGGTCCTCAGCGTGGGAATAGAAAATGCCCTGCAGAATGCAGGGCTCATATTTTCTTAGATGGGGATGGGGAAAGTAAGTTTCAACCCTGGACCGGAAGAATTAAACAGGACATACCACTGCCTTTAAGACGTGATTGCTGTTTATCGGCCGCGGCACGGCTGCTGTACGGCCCTAATACCACGCGATGCCAGCTGTTGCTGGTACGCACGTTACTTTCGATCCCCTGAAAAGCCAGTGTAGCCTGAACTTCTTCGGCCTGCGATGAAGTACGGTAGGCACCGCACTGTACCAGCCATTTCTGACTGCTTTCGACAGGTTTTTCGGCCGGCTTGCTGGTTTCGCTGTTACGCGGGATCGGTGGCGGTTGCACCAGTACCGGTTTGGCTTCGGTCACGCTAGGCGCCGGTTTGCTTGGCGGTGTCGCTGGCGTTGCCGGACGGGGTGGAATTTGCTCCACGCGCGCGGTTTGCCCAGTGCTGGCCGTTGGCGGTGTATACAGCGGTTTATCTGGGTTCACCCGTGTTTCACCATCGATATTGCCGTTCCGATCCGCTTGCGGCAAGGTGATTGGCGCTTGCTTCATCTCGGCCTGCAACTGGCTCAAAATCGCCTGTTGCTCGGGGCTCAATTGGGTAGGCGGCGTGCTGTCTTGAACTGGATTGTGGTCAGTGACCACCACTTCTTTGTTTTCCAGCTCTTTAATATAGCTCCAGCGCTCTTCCGGTTTGACCGGCAGGCCGTTTTTATGCGGCTGTTGCTGCAGAGCCTGCGCCTGTTCGGCGGAGCGATGCTTAAGATAATACAGACCACCGGCAAGGCCAGCGATCAGCAGCACGGCGAGACCGATTGCCATAACAGGCAACGGCTTACGGGCTTTTTTGTTATTACGGCGGGTTCGCGCCGGAGCGGAACGTTTACCGCGGGATACATAGTCTCGTTGTGCCACAGTGAGTATCAGATCTGACGGGTTAACAGGTAAGTTAAGCATGTTACTGAAGTGGAACAGTGTTGACCAGTTACCCGGTGCAAAAGTTACACAGATTGGGGCATCGGTAACGGCATTTTATGCGGCTCGATGCGGAAATAAGGCATATCGCCTCGCTGGTGTTGATCTGGGTCTTGCTTTTACGTCAGCCACTCTATGTCGCGGGGTTGATGTAGCCTGGTGGCGTGCACCGGCTAAGGGGAAGGACATCAGGCCACAGCATACAGACCTCATGTCCGGTTAATCCCCGGTGTGACGAGTCACGTTCGGTTTAACGACGTGGCGGCGCCGCACTGGCACGCACCACCAACTTGGCCTCCAGCAGACGCGAGCTAGTACCGATATCCTGACCTTTGAGCATGTTAAGCAGTAAGGTCATAGATTGACGGCCAATTTCATAGCGCGGTTGGCTGACGGTGGTCAGTGGCGGATCGCAGAACTCCGAGAATTTGATGTCATCGAACCCGATGATCGACAAATCCTGTGGCACGCGAAAGCCTAGTTTTTTCGCTTGCTGCAAGGCACCAATCGCCATGACATCGCTTTGGCAGAAAATCGCGGTCGGTGGCGACGGTTGTGCCATCAGTTGCGATACCGCTTGTGCGCCGGCTTCAAAGGTGAAGTTGCCGTAGGTCATGTAACGTTCTTCCACCGCAATACCGGCACGGCGTAGCGCCTGAATGTAGCCTTGGGTGCGATAGCTGCACAGTGGCATGCTGCTTGGGCCGGCGATACAGGCCACACGCTTGTGTCCTAACTGAGTCAGGTAGTGCACGGCGTCAAAGGCGGCGGTCAGGTTGTCGATATGAACGGTCGGCAGCTCCAGCTCCGGTGAGAACTCATTGGCCATCACCATCGGTGGCAGGTTCTTCTGCTCCGGTTTGCTGATATCAAACGGCAGGTTGGAGCTCAACAGCAGCATGCCATCGGCTTGCTTAGTGAACACCAAATTGACAAAAGAACGCTCGCGGGCATTTTGCTGAGCACAATCGCCCAGTAATACCAGATAGCCCTCTTCGGTGGCGGTTTCCTCGATACCACGGATCACATCGGCAAAGAAGGGATCACTGATATCCGGCACGATCACCACGATCGTTTTTGATTCGTTGCGGCGCAGATTGCGGGCGAGTGAGTTCGGAGAGTAACCGACCTCAACCACGGCTTTTTCAACACGTTGTCGGGTCGCTGTTGAAACCTTATCCGGGTTCATCAGCGCACGTGATACCGTGGCGGTAGATACACCTGCAAGCTGGGCAACGTCCTTCATTGTTGCCATAAAACGGTTCTCCTACATCTGAAATTGACTTTCTCCCTGTCGGCAACAGGCTGCCAAAATCCGCAGCCAAAAAGTCAGCCGCCGAACAACCAATATTGTAAACAGCTGTGGCAGGAGGACAAACTCGTTTGCTTGCGGAAATTACATTCTTTTCGTGATGCAGTTCGCCTTTTAGAGCAAAGGTTTGCGCAGCCCTCTGGATCATCCCGATTTAGATCATCTCAATCGGATCGACATCGATGTTCCAGCGCACTTTGCGCGCCAGCGGTAATGCTTCAAAGGCGGGTCTGGCGATCGCCAAGATCTGCTGCAATTTACGCCTCGATGGGTGCTGTAACAGCAGTTGCCAGCGAAAGCGTCCGGCGCGTTTGCTTTGCAGTGCCGGAGCGGGCCCCAGCAGCCAAAAATCGCTGTCCAGCAAGGGGCTGGCTTCGAGGATGGTGCGCAGTTGCGTCAGCAGCTGGGCGGGCGGATCGCTTTGGTGATCTTCGGCGCGGATCAATACATGGTAAGTATAAGGTGGTAACCACGCCGCTTGGCGCTCGAGCAGAGCTTGCTGGGCGAAGGCGCCATAGCCGCTTTGTAGCAAGGTTTGCAGCAATGGGTGCTCAGGCTGGTGGGTTTGCAGTAACACTTCACCGGCTTTACCGGCACGACCTGCGCGACCCGCCACCTGTGTATACAGCTGAGCAAAGCGCTCGGCGGCGCGAAAATCGGCGGAGAACAGCGCGCCATCCACATCCAGCAAGGCAACCAGCGTGACATCAGGGAAGTGATGGCCTTTGGCCAGCATCTGGGTGCCGATCAGGATTTGGCTGCGCCCGTCGCGGATATCGTCCAGATGCTGCTCTAGCGCGCCTTTACGGCGGGTACTGTCGCGATCAATCCGGCTGATGGCAAATTCCGGCAGCAATTGCTCTAGGGTGTGTTCGACCTGCTCGGTGCCAACGCCGACCGGCACCAGCTGTGTGGAGCCACACTGCGGACATTGGTGCGGCACCGGATGTTGGTTATCACACTGGTGACAGCGCAGGTCGCGGGTGGCCTGATGGAAAGTATACGGACGCTCACAGCGCGGACAGTGGGCAACCCAACCGCACTCATGGCACAGTAGCGCCGGTGAGAAACCACGCCGGTTGAGAAACAGCATCACCTGATTGCCCTTTTGCAAGTGCTGACGCATGCGCGCCAGTAAGGCGGCGGACAGTCCCGCTTGCACCGGCTGACCGCGCATGTCTATCACATGTTGCTGTGCCGGGCGGGCATTACCGGCGCGGCTGGCCAGCGTTAAGAGGTGGTATTTCCCTTGTCGTGCATTAAGTAGACTTTCTAGAGATGGGGTGGCCGAGCCCAAGATAATCGGAATTTGCTCGGCATGGGCGCGCATCACCGCTAGATCGCGGGCGTGGTAGCGCCAGCCATCTTGCTGCTTATAAGACGCGTCGTGCTCTTCGTCAATCACCAGCACCCCAGGGCGCGCGAGGGGGGTGAACAGCGCCGAGCGGGTACCGATGACAATGGCACTTTCACCGCTGCGCGCCCGTTGCCAGACGGCCAGTCGTTCGCTGTCATTGAGCGCGGAATGCAGAACATCTACTGGTACTGCAAAACGCTGGCGAAAACGGCTGATGGTTTGCGGTGTCAGGCCAATTTCGGGCACCAGTACCAGCGCCTGCTTGCCTTGGCAGAGCGCCCGTTCAATCACATTCAGATAGACTTCGGTTTTCCCCGAGCCGGTGATGCCATCGAGCAGCCACGCGGAAAAACCGTCTTGCGCATTGATGGCGGCAACCGCCGTGGCTTGCTCGGTGTTGAGGCGCAGCGGCGGCTCGGCGCCGTTGTGGCTCAGCACACCGGTGCTACTGGCGTGCGCCGCGGGATAATTGTGCCGCCAATCAGTCAGCTCTGGTTGGCGCAGTTGCTGGTCAATCAAGCCTTTTTGCCGCAGGGCATTAAAGGCGCTGTCGCTACAGCCTTCGGCCTGCAGGGCGCTTTTTTCCAACGCACCGTGGCGCAGCGTCTGAATGATCTGCCATTGCTTGGGCGAGCGTTTGAGCTGCTCAGGCGTGCACAGGCGACCGCTGTCAGTCAGTTGCCACACGGTTTGCGCGGTGGGCTCGGCGCTGTGCCCTTGGCGTAGCAGAACGGGCATTGCTTGGGCAAACACATCCCCCAGCGGATGTTGATAGTAGCTGGCGGCCCAGTGCAGCAGATCCCACATCGGGGTTGGCCACAGCGGCTCTTGATCCAGCACGGCCAGCACAGGTTTGCATTGATCGAGCGGGATCTCTGTGTGATCCGGCAGACTATCGATAACACCAATCAGCTCACGTTTGCCAAACGGCACCCGAACCCGTACACCAGGGCGAGCTTGCGCCTGCCAAGAGTGTGGCAAACAGTAATCAAACAGGCGGGGCAGTGGCACAGGAAGGGCCACGCGAACTAGAGTATCGCTCATCGAAGGGTCGCTGATCCGTTATCATTCAAAGTGTAAGCTGGTGTTGGCAGTGTACGGCTTTGGCGCGCTTTTGTCGCCTGCTGGGCGGCGTTGGCGCGTGAGGCGCGAGCGCTAAAAAAAGGCGAGCGGGAGCGGTGAAAAAGACGGCAGATGGCTTGAAAGGGGTAGGCGAATGCCGTATCATTCTGCGCCTTATAACTGAGTTATTAACCCTCGTGTGGTGTTTGGCTGGCAGTAGCTGAGACCAAATAGCGACACGGCCTTTACTTGAGGTTTCCCCATGAAACAAGGTATCCACCCAGAATACAAAGAAATTACTGCAACTTGCTCTTGCGGTAACGTAATCAAAATCGGTTCTACCGGTCACGACCTGAACCTGGACGTGTGCGGCAAATGCCACCCGTTCTACACTGGTAAGCAGCGTGAAGTGTCTACCGGCGGCCGTGTTGACCGTTTCAACAAGCGTTTCGGCGCACTGGCTTCCAAGTAATTTTTACTCGGACGACCACGAAAAAAAGCACCTACGGGTGCTTTTTTTGTTTCTGTGATCTGGGCACGGATCTGACGATCGTGCGCTGATCGGATCTGCATTATCCGGCCACGGTTATGCTGGGCATCCCGCCTGAGATTGATTATCATCCCCTGCGCTCCACTACCCTCATCTAATTATAATGTTATAAACGCAGGAAATTTTGATGTCTGCCGATTTACGTCAACAAGCACTGGATTACCACGCCTACCCGATGCCGGGCAAAATCACCATCGCACTGACCAAACCTGCCGATACGGCGCACGATCTGGCGCTGGCTTACAGCCCGGGCGTGGCTGAGCCGGTGCGCGAGATTGCTCGCGATCCAGAAAATGCCTACCGCTATACCGGTAAAGGCAATCTGGTGGCGGTAATTTCCAACGGTACCGCAATTTTGGGTTTGGGCAACCTCGGCCCGCTGGCGTCAAAGCCGGTGATGGAAGGAAAAGCCTTACTGTTCAAACGTTTTGCTGGGGTCGATGCGATTGATATCGAAGTGACCCATGATACGGTCGATGAGTTTGTCGATACCGTGGCGCGCATTGCCGACTCGTTTGGAGGTATTAACCTTGAAGATATTAAAGCGCCGGAGTGTTTTGAGATTGAACAGCGTTTGATTGAGCGCTGCAATATTCCGGTCTTCCATGATGATCAGCACGGCACCGCGATTGTGACGGCGGCCGGTGTGCTCAACGCCTTGGAAATTCAGGGCAAAACCTTGAGCCAAGCGCGCATTGTGTGCTTGGGCGCGGGTGCGGCGGCCACTGCATGCATGGACATGTTGGTTAAATGCGGTGCACAGCCGGACAACATGCTGATGCTAGATCGTAAAGGCGTGATCCACAGCGATCGCGGCGATCTCAACGAATTTAAAGCGCGCTTTGCGCGTCAAACCGATAAGCGCACTTTGCATGATGCGCTGACCGATGCCGATGTGTTCTTGGGCGTATCAGGTCCAAATTTGCTGCCAGCCGATGCATTGGCACTGATGGCGCCAAATCCAGTGGTGTTTGCTTGTGCTAACCCAGATCCTGAGATCACGCCGGAGCTGGCGTTTGCCACCCGTAGCGATCTGATCATGGCCACCGGCCGCTCAGATTATCCGAACCAGATTAACAACGTATTGTGCTTCCCGTTCCTGTTCCGTGGCGCGCTGGATGTACGTGCGCGCGCCATTAACGATGCGATGAAACTGGCCGCCGTTGAGGCGATTCGTCAGCTGGCAAAAGAGCCGGTGCCACAAGACGTGTTGCAAGCGGCTGGTGTTGCGGCCTTGGCGTTTGGTCGTGATTACATCATTCCAAAACCGATGGATTCCCGTTTGCTGGAAAAAGTGTCGCAGGCGGTGGCTAATGCGGCAATTGCATCAGGCGTGGCCAGTGCACAGGCCGTATCGGCTGCGGAGCGCGCGCGTCACACTGAAGCGGCGAGTGCCTAAGCTCAGCTCTCCTCTGAGTCATAAAAAAACGCCGCAATTGCGGCGTTTTTTTATCTCGGTATTTTGTTATCTCGGCATTACGTGGCCTGAACAGCGCGTGCGTTTAGTTGCTCGCTAGCCACTGACCGGCAATGGTCATCAATATTCCCACTCATCGGGGTTGATCCCCATCTGACGCATCAGCTCTTTAGCTTCGACGGGGATCTCATCATGGCGCTCTTTGCCCAGATCATCATCGGTCGGCAACGGCTGACCGGTAAAGGCGTGCAAAAAAGCCTCACACAGCAGCTCGCTGTTGGTGGCATGACGCAGGTTGT
Organism: Plesiomonas sp. ZOR0011; assembly: GCF_000800945.1. Classification (NCBI taxonomy): domain Bacteria; kingdom Pseudomonadati; phylum Pseudomonadota; class Gammaproteobacteria; order Enterobacterales; family Enterobacteriaceae; genus Plesiomonas; species Plesiomonas sp. ZOR0011. The sequence goes on along the minus strand of NZ_JRKB01000114.1, from coordinate 27,280 downwards.
TGACCTGACGGCGGGTGCGCTCATCGGTCAGAATTTTCAGGACTTTAAGCGGGATCGACACGGTAATTTTCTTTACTTGTTCGCTTTTTTTACCATGTTCTGCATAAGGGCTGATGTATTCGCCGTTCCACTTAGCCATAAAACACCTTGTACTTGGGTCGCGGCACGACACTTAGCGCGTAAAGTTTTCGCGTACAGTTCTCGCGTAAAGTCAGCGTGGTCGTGCTATCAGAGAAGATTGAGATATACCTGCGCATAATTCTAACGGGTTATGTAAGGTCTTACAATCTAAACGCAAAGATGTTTAGACATCCAGATGTGTTGACGGCTATATATAAAAGCCGCTACATTGAAGCATCGCATGCACGAGGGAAATCGTAGGCATGTGTTGGGTTTTCGCAGGGAGAGCATGACCAGCATGAGCAAACACTACCAACCGGCCACCGCCGCCATTCGTAGCGGGCTGAATAACGATGATCAGTTCGGCTGCGTGGTGCCGCCGATCCACTTGTCATCCACCTACAATTTTACCGGATTCAACCAGCCGCGGGTACACGATTATTCACGGCGCGGTAACCCCAGCCGCGATGTGGTGCAGCAGGCGCTGGCTAAGCTGGAAGGCGGCGTGGGCGCGGTGATGACCGCCAGCGGCATGGCGGCGATCCACTTAGTTTGCACGTTACTGTTGCGCCCGGGCGATGTGCTGGTTGCTCCACATGATTGCTATGGCGGCAGCTATCGGCTATTTGCCAGCCAGCATCAGCGCGGCGCGTATCGCGTGATTTTTGTCGACCAATCGGATCCCGAGGCGCTGGCCGCGGCATTGGCCGAAAAACCGAAACTGGTATTGGTGGAAACGCCGAGCAATCCTCTGCTGCGGGTGGTGGATATCGCCCAGATCTGTCAGCAAGCTCATGCCGTAGGGGCGCTGGTGGTGGCGGATAACACCTTTATGACTCCGCTGGGCCAACAGCCTTTGGCGTTGGGCGCCGATTTGGTGGTGCACTCGTGTACCAAATACCTCAATGGGCACTCCGATGTGGTGGCTGGATGCGTGATCGCGGCCGATCCGGCGCTGTATACCGAACTGGCGTGGTGGGGCAACAATATCGGTGTCACCGGTTCGGCGTTTGACAGCTACCTATTACTGCGCGGTTTGCGCACCTTGGCGCCGCGTATGCGCCAGCACCAAGAAAATGCCGATGCGTTGGTGGAATATTTGCGCCAACAGCCGTTGGTGAGTCGTTTATATCATCCTTCTTTACCCGAAAATCCCGGCCATGCAATTGCTTGCCTGCAGCAGCAGCGTTTTGGCGCCATGCTGAGCTTTGAATTGGCAGGGGATGTGGCCGATTTTGTGGCACAATTGCAGCTGTTTACTCTGGCAGAGTCACTGGGCGGTGTGGAGAGTCTGATTTCCCATGCGGCGACCATGACTCATGCCGGGATGGCGCCGGAAGCGCGCCGTACTGCGGGGATCAGCGATCAGTTGCTGCGCATTTCCGTGGGCATTGAGGATGCACAAGATTTAATTGCCGATCTGGAGCAGGCGTTCCGGGTCGTGGCGGAGAGGTAACCGAATGAGCGTATACAGCGGAGCTGGGCAGGAGCGGCGTCCACTGCGACAGCTGCACAAATTTGGTGGCAGCAGTCTGGCCGATCCGAGCTGTTATCAGCGGGTCGCCAACATCATGATTGAACACAGCCAGCCCGGTGACCTGATGGTGGTATCGGCGGCCGGTAGCACCACCAACCAGCTGATTGCGTGGTTGAAGTTGGCGTATAGCGATACGCTGGCCGCCCATCAGGCGCAGCAGGAATTGCGCCGTTACCAGTGCAGCCTGATTGACGGTCTGCTGCCGGAGGCGCATGCCGAAGTACTGCGCCAAGCGCTGCTGGCTGATTTAGACACGCTCGCGCGCTTGCTGCAAACCCCTTACAGCGAAGCGGTGTATGCCGAAGTGGTTGGCCACGGTGAAATTTGGTCGGCGCGCCTGATGTCAGCGTATTTAAACCAGCGCGATGTGGATGCTGCTTGGCTGGATGCGCGTCAATTTATGCGCGCCGAGCGTGCCGCTCAGCCGCAGGTGGATGAAGGGCGCTCTTGGCCACTGCTGCAAGCCTTACTGGCGCAGCATCCGCAGCGCCGTCTGGTGGTGACCGGTTTTATCTGCCGCAATGAGGCTGGCGAAACCGTCTTGCTCGGCCGTAACGGATCGGATTACTCCGCAACCCAAATCGGCGCCTTGGCCGGAGTGCAGCGGGTGACTATCTGGAGTGATGTGGCCGGGGTGTACAGCGCAGATCCGCGCAAAGTCAGTGATGCTTGCCTGTTGCCATTGCTGCGTTTGGATGAAGCCAGCGAGCTGGCCCGTCTGGCCGCGCCGGTGCTGCACGCCCGTACCTTGCAGCCGGTGTCTGGTAGCGAGCTGGACTTGCAGTTGCGCTGCAGTTATCAGCCGGATCAAGGCTCGACCAAAATTGAGCGGGTACTGGCGAGCGGTACCGGCGCCAAAATCGTCACCAGCCACGATGATGTGTGCTTGATTGAAGTGAGTACCCAAGAGAGCGCCCGCTTTGAAGCGTTGCGTGATGATGTGCTGCGTTTGCTCAACCGCGCTCAAGTGCAGCCAATTGCCTACATGGCGCATCATGATCGTAACTTGCTGCAGCTGTGCTACACCGCCGAGGTGGTCAATAGCGCCTTTTTGCTGCTGCAAGAAGCCACCTTACCGGCGGAATTACGGTTGCGCGAAGGGTTAGCGATGGTGGCACTGGTGGGCGCAGGGGTGTGTAACAACCCGCTGCACAGCCACCGTTTCTACCAACAACTGCAAGATCAGCCGGTGGAGTTTGTCTGGCAGTCTCCGGAAGGGATCAGCTTACTGGCGGTACTGCGCCAAGGGCCGACTGCGTATTTGATCCAAGGGCTGCATCGCCGTCTGTTTCAAGCGCAAAAACGCATCGGATTGGTGCTGTTTGGTAAAGGCAATATCGGCTCACGTTGGCTGGAGCTGTTTGCCCGTGAGCAGCGTAACTTGTCGGCGCGCTCCGGCTTTGAGTTTGTGCTGGCCGGAGTGGTCGATAGTAGCCGTAGCTGGTTGCACTATGATGGCCTTGATGCCAGCCGCGCGTTGGCGTTCTTCCACGATGAAGCGGTGGCGCATGAAGATGATGCTCTGGTGCAGTGGATGAGTCAGCATCCGTATGACGATCTGGTGGTGTTGGATGTGACTGCCAGCGAGCAGGTTGCCGGTCGTTACCGCCAGTTCGCCGAGTATGGTTTCCATGTGATCAGCGCCAATAAGTTAGCCGGTGCCTCGGGCGCGGGCGAGTACCGTCGCATTCGCGATGCGTTTGAAAAAACCGGTCGTCATTGGCTGTATAACGCCACGGTCGGGGCGGGGCTGCCGATTAACTATGCGGTGCGTGACCTGCGCGAAAGCGGCGATACGCTGCTGTCGCTGAGCGGGATTTTCTCCGGCACGCTGTCGTGGCTGTTCCAGCAATATGATGGTAGCCGTCCGTTTACTGCGCTGGTGGAGCAGGCGTGGCAGCAAGGGTTAACTGAGCCCGATCCACGCGAAGATTTGTCTGGGCAAGATGTGATGCGTAAGCTAGTGATCTTGGCTCGCGAGGCCGGTTATCCGCTGGAGCCTGAGCAGGTGCGGGTGGAGTCACTGGTGCCCGCCGAGCTGGTTGAGTTGTCGCTGGATAACTTCTTTGATCAAGGCGAGATGCTCAATCAGCACATGGCGCAGCGTTTGGCGGCGGCGCGCGAAGCGGGCTTGGTGCTGCGCTACGTGGCGCGCTTTGAAGCCGGCGGCAAGGCGCGGGTGGGGATTGAGGCGTTGCGCCCTGATCATCCATTGGCCTTCTTGCTACCGGGCGACAACATCTTTGCCATCGAAAGCCGTTGGTATCGGGATAATCCGCTGGTGATCCGCGGCCCAGGCGCAGGTCGCGATGTGACTGCGGGGGCGATTCAATCCGATCTTAACCGCTTGGCGCAACTGCTGTAATCCGCGAAACGTAGCACGAACCAGTAAGGGAAGACCGTCGGGTCTTCCCTTTTTTATGCGCGTTTGCCAGCCCTACGGGGCGAACAGTGTTTGGCGGGAAGGCATAATTTTATCGTGGCGAGGTGAGCAAATAACGCAGGATACACCAGCTAATTGCCGCATTGGCAGTGGATACCGTGGTTGCTTGATTTGAGCGTTGACAGGGGCGTAGACTTCGGTCATCTTGTGTTTAGCCATCTAAACGTATGGACGTCAATTAACGGATTAATTAGCCACCGCTTACGGTGGCCTGCACGAGCGGCCAGCAGGGCCGACAAGGAGCGCCCATGAGTTACCATGCCCATCAACTGGAAGCCTTAAATCAGAGCGTGGCCGAGCTCGACGGGCGCATTAATGTCTCGTTTGAGTTTTTCCCACCGCGCAGCGAAGAGATGGAAAACACCCTGTGGCAGTCGATTCAGCGCCTGAGCGTGCTACGGCCGAAGTTTGTGTCGGTGACTTACGGGGCTAACTCTGGTGAGCGCGATCGCACCCACTCCATCATCAAAGCCATCAAAGAGCAAACCGGCCTGTGCGCCGCGCCGCACCTGACCTGTATCGATGCCAGCGAGCAAGAGCTGCGCTGCATTGCCAAAGATTACTGGAACAACGGGATCCGTCAGATTGTCGCCCTGCGCGGTGATTTACCGGCCGGACAGGAAAAACCGGCGCTGTATGCCAGCGATCTGGTGGCCTTGCTGCGCGAGGTGGCGGATTTTGATATTTCGGTGGCGGCCTATCCGGAAGTGCATCCAGAGGCGAAAAGTGCGCAGGCCGATCTGCTGCATTTAAAGCGCAAGATTGATGCCGGTGCTAGCCGCGCCATTACCCAGTTTTTCTTTGATGTCGACAGCTACCTGCGCTTTCGCGACCGCTGCGCGGCGATTGGCATTGATGTGGAAATCGTGCCGGGGATTTTGCCGGTCTCTAATTTTAAGCAGTTGACCAAATTTGCCGCCATGACCAACGTGCGAGTACCGAATTGGATGCAGCGGATGTATGACGGGCTGGATAACGATCCGGCGACCCGCAATCTGGTGGGGGCGAGCATTGCGATGGACATGGTGAAAGTGCTGTCCCGTGAAGGGGTGAAGGATTTTCATTTCTACACGTTAAATCGTGCCGAGCTCAGCTATGCCATCTGCCACACGCTGGGCGTGCGTCCTGCGGCGTGAAAAGGATGTGACGCGGGGCGCTAACGTAATCGCTAAGCCAATAGCTAATCTAATCGCTGATCTAATAGACAAGCTATATAGATAGAGGGAGTTATCCTGCCCGCAGATAAAACAACCGGCAGTCGCTAAAGCGACTGCCGGAGGGACGAGATCGGAGAGGGATGTAGCAATCAGCGGGCACAGGGCAGCATACCCTTCGTGCTTAGTAGCAGCTTTCTTCCAACTCTTTTTCCAGACGGGCGCGAGTGGCATTGAGCTCCAGCTCCGCCAACAGGTTTTGCGCCTCTTCCGCCCACATCAACCACGCTTGCTCTTGCAGCATGCCACGACGCAGGGTCAGATAGGTCAGCTTGTCTTCCAAGCTGAGGCTGTCCGGATCGGCAAATTGCTCGTTGGCCAGCAGCTGGTATTTCTCCAGGCGCTCGTTATGCAGATGCGTTTGCTGAGTCAGTGACTGACGTACCGGCGCAATTGGGTAGTGGCTGCAGGCCAACATCCGCACCAGCAACTCATCGCGCTGTGGACGCTCTTCCACCGCGGTGCTGAGCCAGTTTTGCAGGCACTGACGGCCAGAATCGGTAATGCTGTAAACTTTGCGATCAGGTTTGCCTTCTTGCGGGATCAGTTGGCTGGTCACCATGCCTTGTTCGGCAAGACGGCTGAGTTCGCGATACACTTGCTGGTGGCTGGCTGTCCATACCAATCCAACCACTCGGCTGAATTCTTTGGTAATGTCATAGCCACTGGCGTCCTGACGACTCAGGAGTGTCAGAATAACCTGTGAGAGAGCCATAATTTCCTCATTTGCTCTTGGTGCTTCCCTGTCGCTGACTGCAACTTATATCTATGAATAACTTCCACAAAATCCCTGGCGTGGAAGGACGAGATACTTCCCGTCTGGCAACATGCTGAGTAGACAAAATCCTATTGCGAAACTGGCCGACCAGCATCCACCGCCGGTTATCGGTTATTCCGTCAATAAGCAACTAGGATGACATACAACGAATTGCAAAATCTTAGCAATGGGTGTTATGTAGAATATGCACAGCACAGCGTGTGATATAGCATGAAGTTATTAGATATTCATCTATAAAATATATTGTAGATAACAAAATGAGACTGTGCCGACAAATAATTGTCATTGCGTCACAAGGCTGTGAAAACCCCTGTTTACAAGGTGTTGTTTAAAATCGAACTGTTTTTTACGGCTATTTTACGTTGTTTATTCGCGCTAAGTTTGGAATGCAGTGCATATTTATCAAAATATTTATATTACATATTATGTTTTAAACGATATATATTTTTACGTTCAAAATAGTGTGATGAAATAAGCAGCGTTTTAGCAGGGAATAATTTTCTGCCTAAAGCGAGGGATTGCTAGGAATAAAATAATATATAAAAAATAACCCCGGCGATAAAAATGCCGGGGTTAGCGATTAATGCCACAGGCTCTGCGGCGAGCGTTTAACCGGTGTTACGCATACCGGCGGCAATACCGGCAATGGTCACCATCAGCGCTTGCTCCACTTGCGGATCGGACTCGGTCAGCTGACGCGAGCGATGCAGCAATTCAGCCTGCAACACGTTCAGTGGGTCGGTATAGATGTTACGCAGGCCGATGGACTCTTTCAGCCACGGCTGATCGGCCATCGGGTGGTCATCATTGGCAATCGCCAGTACCACCCCGATGTCATGCTTGAGCATACGGCGCAGTTGCTCGCCGAGCGGCCACAATGCTGGCTCCACCAAGCGTTGATCGTAGTATTCGGTCAGCCACAAATCGGTTTTACCGAACACCATCTCCAGCATGCCGATCCGGGTGGAGAAGAATGGCCAATCGCGGCACATCTCTTCCAGAATGCCTTGCTGGCCTTGGTCGATCACTTTTTGCAGTGCATCGCCGGCACCCAGCCAGGCAGGCAGCATCAGACGGTTCTGGGTCCAGGCAAAGATCCACGGGATCGCGCGCAGACTTTCTACGCCACCATCAGGGCGGCGCTTGGACGGGCGCGAGCCCAGTGGCAGCTTAGCCAGCTCCCCTTCCGGCGTCGCGGCGCGGAAGTACGGCACGAAGTCAGGCTGTTCACGCACGATACTGCGATATACGCGGCAAGACTCGTCTGACAGTACATCCATAGTGTCACGCCAGTTTTGCTTCGGCTCTGGCGGCGGCAACAAGTTGGCTTGCAAAATGGCACTGGTGTACAGCGATAAGCTGTTTACCGCCACTTCCGGCAGACCGAGTTTAAAGCGGATCATCTCGCCTTGTTCGGTCACGCGCAGGCCGCCTTTGAGCGAGCCCGGCGGCTGCGACAGCAATGCGGCATGGGCTGGCGCACCGCCGCGGCCAATGGTACCGCCACGGCCGTGGAACAAGGTCAGCTCGATACCAGCCTCTTCACAGGTTTTGATCAAGGCTTCTTGTGCGCGGTACTGCGCCCACGAAGCGGCCATCACGCCGGCATCTTTGGCCGAGTCGGAGTAACCAATCATCACCATCTGACGGCCTTGAATAAAGCCGCGATACCAGCCGATATTCAGCAGGGCACGTACCACTTCATCGGCACGGTTCAGATCGTCGAGGGTTTCGAACAGCGGTGCGACCGGCAGGTGTACGGCGCAACCGGCTTCTTTTTGCAGCAGGTGGACGGCCAGCACATCAGATGGCTGACGGGCCATCGAGATCACGTAGGAGGCCAGCGCTCCGGCCGGTTGTTCGGCAATCGCGCGGCAGGTTTCAATCACTTCCGCGGTGTCGGCGCTTGGCTGCCAGCTGTGTGGCAGCAGTGGACGCTTCGAGGTCAGCTCCTTAATCAGGAACGCTTGTTTGTCCTCTTCGCTCCACTGGGCATAGTCGCCCAGACCTAAGTAGCGGGTAATTTCGGCTACTGCATCGGTGTGGCGAGTGCTCTCTTGGCGAATATCGAGGCGCACCAGATGGATGCCAAAGCAGCGGATCCGGCGCAGGGTATCCAGCAGCAGGCCGTCGGCAATAATGGCCATGCCACTGTCTTTCAGTGACTGGTAACAGGCGTACAGCGGCGTCCACAGCTGTTCGTTGCAATCGATGATGTCATCTGGGGTTGCGTGTTGGCCTTTGAGGCGCGCATCCAGATAATCCAAGGTGTTTTGCAGACGGCGACGCAGCTGCTTGAGCAGTACGCGGTACGGCTCGGCGGCCTCGGCTCCTACTTCGGCGCGCAGCGCTGGGCTGCACTCGGTCATCGACAGCTCTGAAATCAGGTCATTCACATCGCGCAAGAACAGATCGGCGGCTTTCCAGCGGCTGAGCAGCATCGCTTTGCGGGTGATGTCGGCGGTGACAAACGGGTTACCGTCACGGTCGCCGCCCATCCACGAGCTAAAGCGGATCGGGATAGCGTCAATGGGCAAACCGGTGCCAAAGGCTTCTTTCAGGCGGCTGTCGAATTCACGCAGGAATTCCGGCACCCCTTGCCACAGGCTGTTTTCCACCACGGCGTAACCCCATTTGGCTTCGTCCAGCGGGGTTGGGCGCTCTTTGCGGATCTCATCGGTGTACCACGCCTGCGCAATCAGCTGCATCAGGCGCTTTTGCATTTTGCTTTGCTCACGCTCGGAAAGATCGTCGTGCTCTAAGCGATCTAAGCAGCGGTTGATCTGCACATGTTTGTGGATCAGGGTGCGGCGGGTGATCTCGGTCGGGTGCGCGGTCAGTACCAGTTCGATAGAGAGCTGGGCCACGGCAGCTTGGATCTTGTCTTCGCTGATCCCTTCGGTTTTCAGATGATTGAACAGGGTATCGAAGGCATCAGGACAGAAAATATTGGCTTCACAGTTACGTGAGATTGTGTGGTACTGCTCGGCGATGTTGGCCAGATTCAGAAACTGGCTGAACGCGCGGGCGACCGGCAGTAATTCGTCGTTGGACAGATTTTGCAAGGTCTCCAGCAGCTGACGGCGGTCTTGCTCATTGCCGGCACGAGAGGATTTGGATAATTTGCGGATAGTCTCTACCCGCTCCAGCAGGGATTCACCTCCGGCCTCGCGGATTGTCTCCCCCAACAGCTTGCCCAGCATACTCACGTTGCTGCGCATGGCGGCATATTGTGCGTTCATGGCTCTCCATCCATTTGGTAATTTTACTACATCCGTTACGCAGACAGCGCTGTCTGTTATCTAGCCATGAAGTCGGGCGTTCGTCAAATAGCCCGTCGCCCGTACTTAGGTCATACTTTTGTGCTAAATCAAGGTAATGTGAAATTAAATTACGCCATCTTCTACCTTGGGTCCGGCACTGATACAAAACTCGGTGATCAGGCGCGTCAGTAAGGTTTTGGTTGGCAGAATAAAGTCGGTCGACAGATATTCATCCGGCTGATGCGCTTGTTCGATAGAGCCGGGACCCAACACCAGCGTTGGACAAACCTGCTGGATAAACGGCGCTTCGGTACAATAATTGACGCTATCGCATGGCTCACCGAGCAGCCGCTCCACGCTACGTACAATCTCCGCATCCGGAGGGCATTCGTAGCCGGGGATCGGATCGTGCAAGGCGCTGATCGACAAGCGCCCCGGCCAGCGTGCTTGCACCGGTTGCAGCGCTTCTAGCAACAAGGCATCCAGCTCACTCAAACTCAGCCCCGGCAGCGGGCGAATATCCATATGCAGCTCGCAGCAGCCACAAATACGGTTGGCCGCATCGCCACCATGAATATGGCCGAGGTTCATGGTCGGATAGGGAATAGTGAACAGCGGATGCTGAAAACGCTCACGCAGCCGATCGCGCAGCGGTAACAGGCAGGCAATCACCTCATGCATCAGTTCAATGGCGTTCACGCCGCGATCGGGATCGCTAGAGTGCCCCGATTGCCCATTGATGCGAATGGCGTTCGACAGATGACCTTTATGGGCGCGAATTGGGCGCAGTGAGGTCGGCTCACCAATCACGGCATAATCTGGGCGGATTTGAGTGGTGGCGGCAAACAGCTGGGCACCGGCCATTGAGGTTTCTTCATCGGCGGTGGCCAATACGCGCAGTGGGCGCTGCAACGCCGAGCGATCCAGCTCGCGTACCGCTTCCAGAATAAAGGCAAAAAAGCCTTTCATGTCGGCGGTACCTAATCCATACAGACGACCATTTTCCTCGGTCAGGGTGAACGGATCTTTGCTCCAGCGCCCTTCATCAAACGGTACGGTATCGGTATGACCGGCCAGCAGTAGCCCGCCCGGGCCACTGCCGAGAGTGGCCAGCAGGTTGAATTTATGCCTCGTATGCGGAACTGGCTGCACCTCGACGGTAAAGCCTAAATGACTGAACCAGTCGGCCAGCAAACTGATCAACTGGTGGTTGCTTTGGTCCTGCGTACTGTCGTTGGCACTGATGGACGGCGTGGCGATCAGAGCCCGGTACGTTTCAAGAAAATGGGGAAATTTCATACAGTGATTGACAGTCCTTTGATTGAATGGTATCGATATATTAATGCACTATATGTGAATATAAATTCGATGTGAATCGATAATGCGCCAAGCAAGGTGAGCCTAAAAAGGACAGGCAAACCGGTGCGGCACCGTCATAACCCGAATGCTTTTTTGTGGATGACCGCGACTATGATAGGGACTGTTTTCTCCTCACCACTGTCTGTTTCCTTCCCTTCGCTCCGACGATGAGTCAGCCCGTTCGTGCGGCAGGATCTAACGGCGCACACCGTTAACTTACCTCGGCAGCTTATTTTCTGCACGATGAAATTGATCCCTTCCGCAGCCAGCTAATCTGTTTTTTTCTCTTTCGATACAGGAAAACGTTGTGATGCTTAACACCCTGATTATCGGTGCCAGCGGGTACACCGGTGCAGAGCTGGCAGCCATGGTGCTGCGCCATCCAAATCTCACTTTAGGTGGTTTATTTGTGTCTGAGGGCAGCCGGGATGCCGGTCGCCAGTTGTCGGCGCTGCATCCGCAGTTTAAAGGCGTGCTGGATGTGCCATTACAACCACTGAGTGATGTCGCCGCAGTGGCGGCCAGCGCCGATGTGGTGCTTTTGGCCACCGCCCACGAGGTGAGCCATGACTTAGCGCCGCAATTTTTAGCCGCCGGTTGTGTGGTGCTGGATTTGTCGGGAGCGTTTCGGGTGCGAGCCAGCGGGTTTTATCCCCGTTATTACGGCTTTGAGCATCAGCATCCGCAGTGGCTGGAGCAGGCGGTGTATGGCTTGGCCGAATGGCAAGCCAGTGAATTGGTTGGCGCACAGTTAATTGCCGTGCCGGGCTGTTATCCCACCGCGTCACAATTGGCATTAAAGCCGTTGGTGGACGCGGGGCTGTTAGACCCACAGATGTGGCCGGTGATAAATGCGGTGAGTGGGGTCAGTGGCGCGGGGCGCAAAGCGGCGCTGGGCAGTAATGTGTGTGAGGTCAGTTTGCAGCCTTATGGCGTGTTTACTCACCGCCATCAACCGGAGATCGCCGCGCATTTGGGCATTCCGGTGATTTTTACCCCGCATTTGGGCAATTTCCCACGCGGGATTGTCGCCACTATTACGGCGCGTTTGTTGCCGCAGGTGAGTGATGCGCAGATTGCCGATGCCTTTAATCGCGCCTATGCCGCGCAGCCGTTAGTGCGGCTGTATGACAGCGGTTGGCCGTCAGTGCGCGCAGTGGTTGGTACCCCGTATTGCGATATCGGCTATGCCCGTGACGGTGAGCACCTGATTGTGGTGGCGGCCGAAGACAATTTATTGAAAGGCGCCGCGGCGCAAGCTATGCAGTGTCTGAATCTACGTTATGGCTTTAGCCAGACGCAGGCTTTGTTGTAACCGGTCGCGGTTAACGATGACCCATTCCCGGTAATTATTGACCCAGTTTAGAGAGCAAGGAGCACAGCATGACGGCACCGGTCACAACCCCGCTGGTGATTAAATTAGGCGGCGTACTACTCGATAGCGAAGAAGCCCTGCAAAAACTGTTTTCCGCCTTGGTGACTTACCACCAGACTCATCCGCGTCCGCTGGTGATTGTGCATGGTGGCGGTTATTTGGTGGATGACCTGATGAAAAAGCTGGCGTTGCCCGTGCAGAAAAAACAGGGGCTGCGAGTCACCCCGCCGGAGCAAATTGGCATTATCACCGGCGCGTTAGCCGGTACCGCCAACAAGACCTTGCTGGCATGGGCGGTGAAAAAGCAGTTACCGGCGGTAGGCTTGAGCCTCGCCGATGGCGGGATCACTCAAGTGACCCAGTTGGCTGAAGAGTTGGGCTGCGTGGGCGATGCCAAACCGGGCTCACCGGCGCTGCTGCACCTGCTGCTCGGTGGCGGTTATCTGCCGATCATCAGCTCAATCGGTATTGATGCCAGCGGCCAGCTGATGAATGTGAATGCTGACCAAGCGGCTACCGCGATTGCCGAGACGCTGCACGCCGATCTGGTGATGCTGTCAGATGTGAGCGGCATTCTCGATGGTAAGGGCCAGCGCATCGCGCACCTGTCGAGCAAGAAGGCGCAGGATCTGATCACCCAAGGCATCATCACTGACGGCATGATCGTGAAAGTGCGCGCCGCGCTGGACGCGGCGCAAACCCTGGGGCGTCCGGTAGATATCGCCAGCTGGCGCTACCCTGAGCTGCTACCCGCCCTGTTTGATGGCGAGGCGATTGGTACTCGGATCAGCGCCGAGTCATAGCCGACTAATCACAGGGCGCAAGCCCTGAATAAGACCACATACGACGCATTCCCTGCGTCACCAGATTTGCTTTAGCGGGTGGCCGGCGGCGCACGGCGTGGCCACACGATGAAAACTCACGATTTTTGCCAATTCAACGGAAGGAAATTCAGCATGAAAAAGAGCGGCATCAACAAGATTGTTCTGGCGTACTCCGGCGGTTTAGACACTTCGGCGATCATCCCATGGCTTAAAGAGCACTATGACTGCGAAGTGATCGCGTTTGTGGCCGATGTCGGCCAAGAGCGTGAAGATCTGGTCGGGATTGAAGAAAAAGCGCTGAAATCCGGCGCGTCTGCCTGCTACATCAAAGATTTGCGCGAAGAGTTCATCAAAGAGTATGTCTACCCAACGCTGCAAACCGGCGCACTGTATGAAGGCACTTATTTGCTCGGCACCTCGATGGCACGTCCGATCATTGCCAAGGCGCAGGTCGAGCTGGCGCTGGAAATTGGCGCCGATGCGCTGTCACACGGCTGTACCGGTAAAGGGAACGACCAAGTGCGTTTTGAAACCACCTTTGCTGCACTGGCACCACAGCTGAAAGTGGTGGCACCGTGGCGGGAATGGGATCTGCGCTCACGGGAAGCGCTGCTCGACTATCTGGCTGAGCGCAATATTCCAACCACCGCATCTCTGACCAAAATTTATAGCCGTGACGCCAACGCGTGGCACATCTCAACCGAGGGCGGCGTGCTGGAAAGTACTTGGAATCCATCGAATGCCGATTGCTGGGTATGGACGACCGATCCTGAGCAAGCGCCAGAAAAAGCTGAATATGTCACCGTGCAGGTAGAAAAAGGCGAAGTGGTGGCGGTTGATGGCAAAGCCATGAGCCCGTATCAGTGCCTGACTTACCTGAATGACAAAGGCGCTCCGCACGGCATCGGCCGGGTGGATATCGTGGAAAACCGTCTGGTGGGGATGAAGTCCCGTGGCTGCTATGAAACTCCGGGCGGCACCATCATGGTGACGGCACTGCGCGCGGTGGAGCAACTGGTGCTGAACAAAGACAGCTTCAAGTGGCGTGAGCAACTGGGACTGGAGATGTCACACGTGGTGTATGACGGCCGTTGGTTTACGCCACTGCGTAAATCGCTGGTGGCGGCAGCTAAAGTGCTGGCCGAAGATGTGAACGGTGAAGTGGTGCTGAAGCTGTATAAAGGCAACTGCAGCGCAATTCAAAAACGCTCACCGAACAGTCTGTACTCCGAAGACTACGCCACCTTTGGCGCCGATCAGGTATATGACCACAGTGATGCCGATGGCTTCATCCGTCTGTACTCGCTCTCGGCGCGCATCAAGGCACTGAGCGGCCAGTAAGTCCGGCGCGTGAGTCTGGACCGTTCGCCCGACGTAGGTTGGGCGAACGATGAGAATAGCGATGAGAATAAAGAGTGCAGCACATCGCACAGCAGAACTGACCATTGGAAAAGGAACCGACGATGACGCAGACCGGCGCATTATGGGGCGGACGTTTTAGTCAGGGCGCCGATCAGCGCTTTAAACAGTTTAATGATTCCCTGCGTTTTGATTATCGCTTAGCCGAGCAGGATATCGACGGCTCGCTGGCGTGGGCGCAGGCACTGGTGTGGGTTGGCGTGCTGACCCCGGCAGAGCAGCAGCGTTTAGACAGCGCACTGCGCACGCTCAAAGCGCGGGTACAAGCTGATCCTGAGAAAATCTTGGCGTCTGGCGCCGAGGATATTCACAGCTGGGTGGAAGGGGAGCTGATTGCCGCGGTGGGCGATCTGGGCAAAAAACTGCATACCGGACGCAGCCGTAACGATCAGGTCGCTACCGATCTGAAACTATGGTGTAAGCAACAAACGACCTTGCTGCAGCAATCGGTACGCCATCTGCAGCAGGCGCTGGTGGTGACTGCCGAGCAGTATGCTCACACCGTGATGCCGGGCTATACCCATTTACAGCGCGCGCAGCCGGTGACCTTTGGTCATTGGTGTTTGGCGTATGTCGAAATGTTGGAGCGCGACCATAGCCGTTTGGGCGATGCACTGCGCCGGATGGATGTCAGTCCGCTGGGGTGTGGGGCGCTGGCCGGTACCGCTTATGCCATTGACCGTGAGCAGTTAGCGCAGTTGATGGGCTTTGCCAGTGCCACCCGTAACAGCTTGGACACCGTGGCCGATCGCGATCATGTGGTGGAGCTGCTCTCGATTGCGGCTCTGAGCATGGTGCATCTGTCGCGCTTTGCCGAAGATCTGATTTTCTTTAATAGTGGAGAGGCCGGTTTTGTGGAGTTGGCCGATAAAGTCACCTCCGGCTCTTCGCTGATGCCACAAAAGAAAAACCCCGATGCCTTGGAGCTGATCCGCGGCAAAACCGGTCGGGTATGTGGCGCGCTCAATGCTTTCTTGATGACCCTCAAGGGCTTACCGCTGGCCTACAACAAAGACATGCAAGAGGACAAAGAAGGCCTGTTTGATGCCTTAGATACTTGGCTGACGTGCTTGGATATGGCCGCATTGGTGCTGGAAGACATTCATGTGCGCGCGGTGCGCACCGCCGAGGCGGCGCAGCAAGGTTATGCTAATGCCACCGAGCTGGCCGATTATTTGGTGGCGAAGGGTATTGCGTTTCGTGAAGCGCACCATATTGTGGGTGAAGTGGTGCTGGCGGCCATTGCCGCTGGGGTGCCGCTGGAAGAGATGGCGTTGGTGCAGTTACAGCGTTTTTGTCCGCTGATTGGCGCCGATGTTTATCCGGCGTTGTCGCTGGATGCGTGCTTGAATCAGCGCGTGGCCAAAGGCGGAGTCTCGGCGGCACAAATTCAAGCCGCGCTTGCAGAAGCGCGCAGTCGTGTCTTTATGAGTGAGTAACGCGTTATTTGTTACGTGCTACCGGTAAAGAAAACGATAGACAGTACCGTCGAGCAACTAAGCTAATCAATTAAGTAGCTAAGCAACGAACAACACGCCGTCGCGTCAGGGAGGGCGTGTTTTTTTTATTGGCTGATCGGCTGCACTTGAGTTTACGGCAGCTCAGAGTAGACGGTGAGTTATGTTGATGCGTGCTCAGGCCTACTTATGACGTCAATTTATAACGCTAAAGCGAGCTGTGCTTCTGCCGGGATAAACTTAACGTGCAGCTTATTACTGCGTGGAAATTCGCGGGCAATGACCGGTTTTAACACTGTTCGCAGCTGGGAATACGGACAGCGGATTTTCTGATCCATAAAGCCAAACACTTCCAAACTGAAGCAGCCGTCAGCGTCATCTAACTTTTCCAGCCAGTAGCCGCGATCTTTTTTGAAACTGAAAATCCCTAAACGATCACCGGGTTGAAATTTCTGACAGCGTTGCAGGGAATAAATCAGTGCATGAGCAGCTGGGATCATGACGTGCCCCCGAAGTGAATATTTTTAAGATATGCCTATTGTGGCAAAGGGCTGGCAGTGCGGCTATTCAGGAATTCTGACAGCGCAGTTCAAGTCTTTTGAATGGAATATAACGGGGCGTAGATAAGAAAAAACGGCCGGATTAGGGGAAATCCGACCGTTAGGTTGCAAGTGGCGATTGCCGTGCGGGTCATTTCAGCGCTTGATTCAGAAGCCTACCTACGTCAGTGAGGGGATAACGTTGGTAGGCAACCGTCTTAATTGACTTGACCCGCTGACAGGCACTGGCTTACTCGCCAGGGCAGGTCTGGCAGTGCGCCACCATCTCTGGGCCCAGTTTCAGTTTGGCTTGCAGATCACGCAGAGCGGTACGCAGCCCTTCTTCAATCACCGGATGGTAGAACGGCATATCCAGCATTTGGCTTACGGTCATCTGCTGTTGATGTGCCCACGCCAGCAGGTGCGCGATATGCTCAGCATCAGGGCCCATCATCTCGGCGCCGAGGAAGCGGCCGGTGCCTTGTTCGCCATAGACGTGCAGCATCCCTTTGTTACGCAGCATCACCCGTGAGCGGCCCTGATTTTCAAAGGACACTTCACCGATAGCAAAGCAGCCGCAGCTGCCGTAACGGGCGGTCAGCTCACGGTGGGTACTACCGACCATCGCAATTTGCGGATCGGAGAACACCACCGAGATAGCGCTACGGCGCAGGCCAGCGCGCAGATCCGGGAAGCGTCCGGCGTTGTTACCGGCAATCTTGGCCTGATCGGACGCTTCATGCAGCAGCGGCAGTTGGTTGCTGGCATCGCCGGCAATAAAGATGTGCGGGACGCTGGTTTGCATGGTGTAGCGATCGGCCTGTGGCACGCCGCGGCTGTCTAATTCCAGTGCGGTATTTTCCAGCCCCAGATTATCCACATTTGGACGACGACCGGTGGCGGCCAGCACGTAATCGACCAGGATTTCCTGCATCTGGCCTTGCTTATCCTGATAGCGGATAAACACTTGCTCGCCTTCACGCTCCATACGCTCGACCTTGGCGTCGGCGTCCAGATAGAACTCTTGATTCAGCGCACGCTCAGCATAATCGCGGATTGCGCTGTCGGTCAGTGGACCCACCAAACCGCCCATGCCAAACATCACTACGTTCACGCCCAAGCGGTGCAGCGCCTGACCGAGCTCCAGCCCAATCACGCCCGGACCAAACACGGCCACCGAACGTGGCAGGGTATCCCAGTTGAACACGTCATCGTTGATGATCAGCCGATCGCCTAAGCTATTCCACGCTGCTGGCCAGCTTGGACGTGAACCGGTCGCAATTACAATCCGCTTAGCCTGAATCTGGGTGTGGTCATCCACTTGCAATGTGTGCGCATCGATAAAGCGTGCATAGCCAGCAATTTTGTCTTCGGCTGGAATACTGTCAACGCCTTCCAACACGAAACCGACGAAGCGGTCACGCTCGCGCTTAACGCGATCCATCACTTCCACGCCATTAATCTGCGGCTTGCCGTTAGGGTGAATACCAAAGCCCGGCGCTTTTTCAATTTGGTGCACCGCTTCTGCTGCGGCAATCAGCAATTTGGATGGCATGCAGCCAACGCGTGCACAGGTGGTGCCGTATGGGCCACCTTCAATCATCACTACGCTTGCGGTATGCGCTTTAGCGGCGCGATAGGCGCCTAAACCGGCGGTACCGCCGCCAATCACAGCCACATCAACCTGTAATTGTTTCATGGAAATATCCTTGCCTTAATGCTGTATTTATTCTTGGTAATTCGGGGCATTACCGAAATAGCGGGTAAAAAAAGGCGGGGATAAATCCCCGCCAAAAGTTTACGTTGGCTTTTCGGGTATGGAGTTATAGGAATTACTTGAACAGGTAAGTTTCCAAATCGTCGCTGCCGCCGATGTGCTTACCGCCGATAAAGACTTGCGGAACCGTGGTGCGGCCAGAGATGGCGCGCAGGCTAACGGTGGTCGCGTCTTTACCCAGAATAATCTCTTCAAAGGCGATGCCTTTATCCATCAGCATCTGCTTGGCCTTGGCGCAGTATGGGCAGCCCGGCTTGGTGATGATGGATACGGACTCTTGTACTTTGTACTCCGGTGACAGGTACTTCAGCATGGTGTCTGCATCAGAAACTTTGAACGGATCGCCCGGCTCTTCTGGCTCAACAAACATCTTCTCAACCACGCCGTTACGTACCAGCATGGAGTAACGCCATGAACGCTTGCCAAAGCCCAGCTCTTCTTTCTCGACCAGCATGCCCATGCCTGCGGTGAATTCACCGTTGCCATCAGGAATGAAGGTGATGCGATCGGCTTTCTGGTCATCTTTCCAGGCGTTCATCACGAAGGTATCGTTGACGGAAACACACAGGATGTCATCCACACCCAGACGGGCAAATACCGGAGCCAGCTCGTTGTAGCGTGGCAGATGGCTGGAAGAGCAAGTTGGTGTGAATGCGCCTGGCAACGAGAACACAATCACGGTCTTGTTCTTAAACAGTTCATCGGTGGTGACATTCACCCACTGATCGCCTTGACGGGTGTGGAATGTAACCTGTGGTACAGCTTGTCCTTCGCGTGCAGTAAACATACGGTAGTTCCCCTAATAACGTGGTGTGTCTTTTACTGTTCTGGTGTATGACGGTGTGTCCGTCATCTGATGTGTTGCATTATGTGATCCGGTGATTGATAGATCTAATTACTTGTCGCTATTCTACCGATAGGTTCTCACTATCAACTGGAAGCGCATGAACATTCGTGATCTGGAATATCTGGTGGCTCTGGCGGAGCATAAACACTTTCGCAAAGCGGCCGAGGCCTGTTATGTCAGTCAGCCCACCTTGAGTGGACAAATCCGTAAGTTGGAAGATGAACTGGGCGTGATGCTGCTGGAGCGAACCAGCCGTAAGGTGCTGTTTACTCAGTCCGGTTTGCTGCTGGTGGAGCAGGCGCGCAAGGTATTACGGCAAGTGAAAGTGCTCAAGGAGATGGCCAGCGTGCAGGGCGAAGACATGTCCGGCCCGCTGCATATGGGCGTGATCCCAACGCTCGGCCCCTATCTGTTACCGCACATCGTGCCGATGCTGCGTCACACCTTCCCGAAATTAGAGCTGTATCTGCACGAAGCTCAGACCCATCAATTGCTGGCGCAACTGGATGCCGGTCAGGTGGATTGCGTGTTGCTGGCGTTGGTCAAAGAGACCGAAGCGTTTGTGGAAATTCCGCTGTTTGATGAGCCGATGCAACTGGCGGTGTGCTGCGATCACCCGTGGTCTAGCCGAGACAGCATCAACATGCGCGATTTGTCCGGTGAACATATCCTGATGCTGGAAGATGGCCACTGTTTGCGCGATCAGGCGATGGGCTTTTGCTTTGCCGCCGGTGCTGATGAAGATACCCATTTTCGCGCCACCAGTTTGGAGACGCTGCGTAACATGGTCGCCGCCGGTACGGGGATGACCTTGCTGCCGCAATTGGCAGTACCGCCGGAGCGCAAGCGCGACGGGGTTTGCTATTTGCCGTGCCACAATCCTGAGCCGCGTCGTACCATCGGTTTGGTCTATCGTCCGGGCTCGCCGCTCAAAGCGCGCTATGAAAAACTGGCCGAAGCTATCAGCCAGCAGATGCAAACAGTGATTGCGCAGTCGCGCTCGTAAGCAAAGAATGGTTGTGGACAAAAATGGGGTTTAACCGCGTGCAGCGCAGTGGCTGCACGCCTTGGCCATTCTTAAATGAATGACGCTTAAAACAATCGGTTCAAACCATTGAGCGCCGCCACCCGATAGGCTTCGGCCATGGTCGGGTAGTTGAAGGTAGTATTGATAAAATACTCCACACTGTTGGCGCTACCTTCTTGCTCCATGATCGCTTGTCCGATGTGGATAATCTCTGAGGCCCGCTCGCCAAAGCAGTGAATGCCCAAAATCGCTTTGGTCTCACGGTGAAACAGGATTTTCAGGCTGCCGACATTCATACCGGCAATCTGCGCGCGAGCCAAATGTTTAAACTGGGCGCGCCCCACCTCATACGGGATCTGCTGCGCGGTCAGCTCCTGCTCGGTTTTCCCCACCGAACTGATTTCGGGAATGGTGTAGATGCCGGTAGGAATGTTCTCGGCCCGTTTGCGCCGAATAGGATGCTTACCAATCGCTTGTGCCACTAAGCGCCCTTGGTCGTAGGCGGCGGAGGCGAGGCTCGGGTAGCCAATCACATCGCCCACCGCGTAGATATGCTCGGTGGCGGTGCAGTAGCTATCATCCACCGCCAACTGACCGCGGCTATCGGCGCTGAGGCCCGCATTTTCCAGTGCCAGCGCTTCGGTATTGCCGGTGCGTCCGTTGGCATACAGCAGGCAGTCGGCTTTCATCTTTTTGCCTGATTGCAGGTGCAGAATCACCCCATCGTCAGTGCCTTCGATATGGGAAAACTCCTCTTGGTGGCGAATTAAAATGCCGCTATTCCAAAAGTGGTAGGAGAGTGAATCGGAGATCTCCTGATCGAGAAACGCCAGCAGACGATCGCGGGTGTTGATCAAGTCCACCTTGACCCCTAATCCACGAAAGATCGACGCATATTCGCAGCCGATCACCCCAGCACCGTACACGATCACGTGGCGCGGATCGTGTTGCAAAGAAAGGATCGAATCGCTGTCATAAATACGCGGATGGTTAAAGTCGACCCCTTGCGGATGGTATGGGCGAGAGCCGGTGGCAATCACCACATAGCGGGTGCGCAACACCAACGGCGCGCCCGAGGCCGGTTGCACCTGAATGGTGTACGGATCGAGAAACGAGGCTTGACCAAAGAACAATCGGCAGTGGTTGCGATCATAAAAGCCTTGGCGCATCCGCGTTTGCTGGCCAATCACCTGCTGGGCGTGGGCCAGAATACGGGCGAAACTGCTGCGTAGTGGCACGGTATTGTCGCAGTACAGCGGATTGTGGTTGAATTCGATGATCCGGCTGACCGCTTGGCGCAGTGCTTTGGAAGGGATGGTCCCCCAATGGGTGCAACCGCCGCCGACACTGGGGTGGCGCTCCACCACCGCCACCTGTAAGCCCTGTTTGACCAGCCCCATCGCCGCACCTTCGCCGGCTGGGCCGGAGCCGATCACCACCACATCCACATCACAGCTTGAAGTTATTGTTTGCATCGCCGCGTCCGCATCCTTTGGTTGTTGTAACAATATGGTAACGTGTTGCGAACCCCTGCCCAACATCCTTTTGTGGGAGGACGAGCAAAGCGTGAGCAAAATGGCATTTTTGTTGGCCGTGCTGCCCGTACGGCCGTACCAAGGTGACGCGGTGGGAGAAAACCTGACAAAGCGGATGGGCAGCTTCGGCGGATCACGGTAGACTGAAAAGACCAAGAGTGAACGATTTGCATCATGACCAAAGTAGATAAACCGATTATGGGTGTTCGCGCCGAACAAAAAGAACGTACCCGCCGTGCATTGATTGATGCGGCTTTCAGCCAGCTCAGTGTCGAGCGCAGTTTTTCCAGCCTCAGTTTGCGCGAAGTGGCGCGTGAAGCCGGCATTGCGCCGACCTCGTTTTATCGCCATTTTCGTGACATGGATGAGCTGGGGCTGACTATGGTGGACGAAAGCGGTCTGATGTTGCGTCAGCTGATGCGTCAGGCGCGCCAGCGCATTGCCACCGGGGGCAGTGTGGTGCGCACTTCGGTGGAAACCTTTATGGAGTTTATCTGCAACAGCCCGAACGTCTTTCGCTTGTTATTACGAGAACGCTCCGGGACCTCGGCCGCGTTTCGTGCGGCAGTGGCGCGCGAAATTCAGCACTTTATTGCCGAGTTGTCGGAATACATTGTGCAGCACACCAAGATGCCGATTCCGTTTGCCAATGCGCAGGCCGAGGCGATGGTGACCTTGGTATTTACCGCCGGCGCGGATGCGCTGGACATGGATGAGCACCACCGTGATTTGCTGGAAGAGCGTTTGGTGCTGCAATTGCGCATGATCGCTAAAGGTGCATACTGGTATCGTAAGGAGCAGGAAAAGCGTGCTGCCGCACAGTAAGCCTGCTACCAATTACGCTATGCTAAGTAGGCAAAAGAACGCATAACGCGGATGCCGAAGAAAAAGCCGAAGAGAAAATAGGGTAGAACAATGAACGAGCAAACTCAGAAAAAAGAACTGAAACCGTTGCTTTTTGCGTTACTGACCGGATTTTGCGGCAATGCGTCAGTGGGCGTTCTGTTTAACAGCCATGTGACCTTTAGCCTGTTTCCGCTGATTGCACTGGGCTTGTCCGTGTATTGCCTGTACCAGCGTTATGTGGCGGCGCCGCTGCAAAATGAGACTCCGCTGCTGAGTGGCTTGAGCTTTCTGTTCGGCGTGCTGGCCTATTCCGTGGTGGTGCGGGTTGAGCATCCGCAGATTGGCTCGAACTTTGTCCCGTTGATGCTGTGCATGGCACTGCTGTTCTGGATTTTGTACAAGATGGGTTTGATTAACCGTAAAAAGTAAGCGCTGTGACACGTTCTGCTGAACTTACGCGCGCATACCAGCGAATCATCAATTGAGAAAATGCCGGCAGATGCCGGCATTTTTTTATCGGGTTTTTCCGTTTTTTATCGGCGTGGCGAAGAGGCCGCGCTTTATGCTGCGCTACGGCGCACCAACAGCACACCACTTTCCATATGATGGGTATACGGGAACTGATCAAACAGGGCCAAGCGTTGGATCTCATGGGTTTGGCTCAGTACGCGCAGGTTATCGCGCAAGGTTTCTGGATTGCAGGAGATATACAAGATCCGCTCATACCCTTGCACCAGCTTCACGGTTTCATCGTCCAGTCCGCTACGCGGTGGGTCGACGAAAATGGTGTTGCACTGATAGCTTTTCAGGTCGATGCCTTTAAGGCGGTTAAATTCACGCACACCCTGCATTGCTTGGGTAAAGTCTTCCGCCGACATCCGGATAATCTGCACATTATCCAGCTTATTGGCCGCGATATTGAACTGAGCCGCTTCTACGGATGGCTTGGCAATCTCGGTCGCCAGTACGCGGTTGAAGTTGCGTGCTAAGGCCAAAGAGAAATTACCGTTGCCGCAGTACAGCTCCAGCAAATCACCTTGTGCGCCCGCGGTGACATCCACCGCCCAATCCAGCATGTGCATGTTCACGACCGCGTTCGGCTGGGTAAAGCTGTTTTCCACCTGACGGTAGATCATCTCTTTGCCCTTCACCAGCAGGGTTTCGTCTACGTAATCGTGATCCAGCATGATTTTTTGCTTGGTGGCGCGGCCAATCAATTGCAGGTTAAAGCCTTCACAGCGCAGTGCATCGCGCAGATGGCGCGCGTCATGTTGCCACTGCTCATCCAGTTTTTTGTGATACAGCAAAGACACCACCACCTGATTGCTTAAGGTGGACAGGTAGTCAATCTGGAACAGCTTATTGCGCAGCACCGGATTGTGGCGGAGCTGATCCAGTAGCGCAGGCATCAAACGGTTGATCAGCTTACTGGCGGCAGGAAACTGATCCACCCGAATACGCTGTTTGGTCTCTTGATCAAAGACGATGTGGTACAGATCATCGCCGTCATGCCAGATCCGAAACTCAGCCCGCATGCGATAGTGTTGATGCTCCGAGGCAAACACCTCCGGTGCCGGCGGGGTAAATTCGGCCATCAGCGCCTGCAGGCGCGAGGTTTTCTCCGCTAGCTGCGCATCGTATTGTTCGACGGGTAAAGTACCGGGGGTCATGCTGTATCTCCGAAGACATCTCTATATTAGGAGGGAATTGTAGGCAAACGGGGCTTGAAGTCCAGCCGCGCCGCATTTGGCAATCTAGACATCTAAACTGACAGCCAGTAGTATAGCGCCTCCGGTCTCTACCTGAGTGAAAAGGGAATTTGGTGCAAATCCAAAACTGACGCGCAGCGGTAAGAGGGAACGAAGGTAGCAAGCAGATGATCTGCAGACACTGTTTCTTATGTCGGGTGACACTTTCTCACCCCACGTAACAATGGGAAGTCGGCTACTGTAGGCAGACAGCCCTCAAGTCCGAAGACCTGCCGGAACTGACGAGCCTGTTGTTATCAGGTACGCCGCGGGATGCGGCCTGCTAACGGCGGCAATTGCTCGATTTGCAAGGCAGATAATTAGATGAATAACCCAACGTTGTTAGCCAGCGCGATTGCGGCTGTGCTGTTTTCTGGTGCGACTTACGCGCAAACTTCCTCCTCCAGCGAAAAAACTACCGCCGATGGCTCACCGATCATTGTGATCACCAGTGCCAACCGTTTTGCTCAGCCGGTCTCTTCGGTGTTGGCACCGGTGGAAGTGGTGACGCAAAAAGAGCTGGCGCGCTGGCAAGTGACCACCGTGACCGAAGCGCTGCGCCGCCTACCAGGGCTGCAGATTGCACAAAACGGTGGC
The DNA here is from genome assembly GCF_000800945.1 of Plesiomonas sp. ZOR0011. Lineage (NCBI taxonomy): Bacteria > Pseudomonadati > Pseudomonadota > Gammaproteobacteria > Enterobacterales > Enterobacteriaceae > Plesiomonas > Plesiomonas sp. ZOR0011. The sequence goes on along the minus strand of NZ_JRKB01000114.1, from coordinate 2,575 downwards.
ATGGGACAAAAATCCAGTGTGTTTATCCGCGGTACCGAATCCAAGCATGTGTTGATCCTGATTGATGGCATTCGCGTATCACAAGCGGCAGATCTCACTGGCTCAGTGGATTTCAGCCAAATTCCGTTGGGACTGGTGCAACGCATCGAATATATTCGTGGCCCTCGCTCCTCTACCTTTGGCGCCGATGCCATCGGCGGGGTGATCAACATTATTACCGGCCGTGAAACCGATGGCGGCTCTCTGCAAACGAGTTTTGGCAGCAATCGCTATCAGAACTATCAAGGTAGCGTGCGCCAAACCTTAGGCGAGCATACCCGCGTCTCATTGGCTGGCCAATTTGCTGAAACCCGTGGTTATGATGCTGTGGCCGGTTATCCGAATGCCTACTCTGGTGCGGAAACCGATCGCGACGGATTCCGAGGTCGTTTTGGTTGGGCCGCATTGGAGCATGATTTCTCCGAGGCGGTGACCGCGTTTGCACGCACCTCCGTTACTGCAAACCACACCGATTACGATGCGGGCATTCCAGCGCCGGGTGGCACTTACTATCCGAACGAAAGTCGCTTCTATACTCGCCAGTATGATGCTGGGGTGCGTTATCATCAGGATAAGTATTCCTCACAGCTGCTGGGTAGCTACCAAGATACGGACAGCCATAACTTTGGTGCCAACGTGCAGCAGAGCAACGAGCGTCGCGCGCGTTATAACCAGACCTCTTTGCAGTGGATGAACAACTATCAGGTTGGCTATGGCCAAGTGGGCGCGGGTGTTGATTGGTATCGCAACCGCATTGAGCCAGTACAGCAGGGCGCCGATGTTGGCCGTGAGGTGGATAATACTGGGGTGTACCTGACCACCCAGCAGCAAGTGGGGGATTGGACCCTCGAAGGTGCGGTGCGCCAAGATCACAACCAAGACTACGGTGATAACTTTACTTGGCAAGGGGGACTCGGCTGGCGCTTTATCGATAGCACCCAGGCCATTTTGTCCTATGGCACCGCGTTCAAAGCGCCAACCTTAGGGCAACTGTATGGTGCGGGTTACACCGTGGGTAACCCAGATCTGCAACCGGAAACCTCACGCAATCTGGAGCTGGCTTTTAGCGGACAGGTTCAGGCCCTCAACTGGCGTGTATCGGCCTATCGTAACCAGATCGATAACCTGATTGACTACGATGTGAATCAGTATCGAAATATTGAAGCGGCCACCATTAAAGGCATTGAAACGGAAGCCAGCTTCAGTACCGCGGCCTTCATGCATACGCTGTCGTTTGATTACCTTGACCCGACACGCTCTGATGGCAAGCAGTTGCCGCGCCGCGCTAAGCATAATTTCCGCTACGCGCTGGATTTCGCGATTGCCAATACGCAAATCGATGTGGCCTACAACTATGTTGGCAAGCGCTATGACGATTATGCCAATAAGCGTGAGTTGCCAAGCTACAGCCTGTGGGATTTGGCCGCGTCATATCCTATTACGCAAAGCCTGACCGCCCGTGGTAGAATCGCCAACCTGTTTGATAAAAAGTACGAAACTGCGTACGGTTATCCGGCGGCTGAGCGCGCCTACTATCTGACCTTGAGTTATGACTTCTGATGAACATCCGCTGATCCCCCGCGTTCTGATTTTTGATTCGGGCGTCGGCGGTCTTTCCGTGTATCAGGAAATCCGGCAGTTACTGCCGGATTTACCCTATATCTATGCCTTTGATAATGCCTGTTTCCCGTATGGTGAGCAGCCGCAAGAGCTGATTGTAGAGCGTGTACTGCGCACCGTCGCTGCGGTGCATCAGCGTCATCCGCTGTGCATGGCCGTGATTGCCTGCAATACCGCCAGTACCATCAGCTTACCGGCGCTGCGTAAAACCTTCAGTTTCCCCATTGTCGGCGTCGTTCCCGCGATTAAACCGGCTGCCGCGGCTACTCGTAATGGTGTGGTCGGGTTGCTGGCTACTCGGGCTACCGTCAAGCGTCCGTATACGCATACCTTAATAAAGCAGTTTGCCAGTACTTGTGATGTGCGCTTGCTTGGTTCTGCGGAGTTGGTACAGCTGGCGGAAGAGAAGATGCAGGGAAAGGAAATCGATAAAGAGCGTCTGCGCGCAGTATTGCAACCGTGGTTAGAGGCCAAGCCGTGTCCGGATGTTTGGGTACTGGCGTGCACCCACTTTCCTTTATTAAAAGCCGAGCTACAGCAACTAGCGCCTACTGGTGTGCAACTGATTGATTCTGGGCAAGCGGTCGCGCGCCGGGTAAAAAGCCTGTTCAGTGATGAGTTGCTGGCTGCTGCGCAGGGGCTGTCTGAGCCTAATCGCGCCTATTGCACATATTGGGATGAGAAAACCGCGACCTTAGCTAGCTTGTTTACCCGTGAAAATCTGGGGCAATTACAGCTACTGCCGGTATAAACGGCAATAATTGCCGGATTATCACCCGGATCGATGTAAAAATATGCGCTTGAACTAAAAGGTCTAATTTATCCTTGCTAAGCGCGTCTAACGCCCTATAATGCGACCCCACTGACACGGCAGCTGTGATGCAAATCACTGATTGGCCTGCAGTAATGAATATCG
>NZ_JRKB01000113.1:0-231 GCF_000800945.1 Plesiomonas sp. ZOR0011 | reverse complement strand
TCCGTAGCTCAGCTGGATAGAGTACTCGGCTACGAACCGAGCGGTCAGAGGTTCGAATCCTCTCGGATGCACCATTCCAACCTGCAGCAGCTATACTAAAAGTGCTAGTTTTTCTAGTGCCGATTTAGATAAATAAGATACACAAGTGTTACTCTTGCATCCGTAGCTCAGCTGGATAGAGTACCCGGCTACGAACCGGGCGGTCAGAGGTTCGAATCCTCTCGGATGCAC